>JAZQFL010000183.1:0-12452 GCA_045539485.1 Eubacteriales bacterium | reverse complement strand
CAAGAAGCCCGACGGCGACGTTTGGGTAGAGCGTTATCCCGGTACCTCCCGTCAGTACTTCGTTGCTCAGTGTCCTATGGCTAAGCCTTGGACTCACGCGGCTGTTGAGGCAATGCGCACCGTTATGGAGCTTGGCGCGGACGGTATCTACTTCGACGAGCTTATGACTATGCCCGCATACCTCTGCTATGACCGCAGCCACGGTCACTCCACTCCCGCAACCGCATTCCACGAAGGATATAAGGAATTCTTTGCTGAAGTTTACGATATGATTAAGCAGTACCGCCCCGACGATTACATCTGCGGATGTGAGGGCGTTGGCGATGCTTACGATGCGTACATCGACATTATGTGCATGCACTGGTGGAGAAAGTGGGGTAACCCCAAGTTCTCTTACGGTCGTCCCGAGGTTCTCCGTTACATAATGGGCAGACCCATGCTCGGTATGCAGGCAAGCGGCGAGTGCGGCGATAACATGGCAGGCTATGCGTTTACCATGTTTGATCCTCTCCTTGAGCATCCTTACGTATATCCTACCGCTAAGCGTTATCACGCTCTCCACAAGGCATATCCCGAGATCTACCGCGACGGTAAGTTTATGGACGTTGTAGGACTTGCAGGTATTCCCGATACGGTACGCAAGGGAATTATGTGCTCTTGCGATAAGAAGACCGCTGCTATCCACGTATACAACACTTCCTATAACCCCGTTACCTTCAACGTAAGCGTTGATGCCGCAGAGCTCGGACTTCCCGCAGGTATCAAGGCATACGATGCAGAGACGGGCGAAGCCCTCTCCCTTGAGATCACCCTTGCAGGTAAGGAAAAGAAGGCTATACTCCTTAAGTAATTTAAAAATGCCGACAGATGTCGGAAATAATACGGAGGTAAAACAAATGGCAAAGCGAATTTTTGTTCTTGTTCTTGCGGTTATGATGGTAGCTCTCACTGCTGTCGGCTGCGGAAACACTACACCCGCTGTAACAACCGACGCCCCTGCTACCCATGACCCGACTGTAACTACAGATTCCCCTGTTACCGATGCACCTGTAATAGACCCCAATACTCTTTCTCTTGAGGAAAAATTCGGAAAGAAGGAATATGACGGTGCCGCAATACTTATAATCACCGGAGGAGATAAGAACTGGTGGGTAAACTATGACGTATGGGGTCCCGAGGACTCCGGTGAGGTCCTTGCCGAGGCTCTTTATAAGAGAAACACTGAGATCGAGGATACCTTTGACGTTGTTATGATGCATCAGCAGGAGACCCATAACGAGGCATTCAGAAAGGTCAGAACTGATGTAAATGCGGGCAATAACACCTTCGACGCATATTTTAACAACGGTACTCAGCTTTCCAATCTTGTAACTAACGGTATTCCCGCAAACCTCAACGAGATCGAGGGCTTTAACTTTGACGATCCGTGGTGGAACAAGACCGTAAATGACACCCTTAACTGGGGTAACGAGCACCGCCTCTTTGCAATGGGCGATATGAACATAATGGCATGGAAGACCACAGCTTGCGTAATGTACAACTACACTCTCGGAAAGGAAGAGGGTGTTGAGGACTGCTTCGAGCTCGTCCGTCAGGGCAAATGGACTATGGATAAGTGGAACGAGCTTATGCTTGCGTTCAGCCTTGATTATAATGACAACGCAAAGATGGATTATCTTACCGACCGTTACGGTCTTGTAACCGGTAACCAGACCCTTGCATATTCCATCAACGGTATGGGAATTTCCTTCGGCTCTCTTGACGAGGATAATTGGCCCGCGCCTTTGACGCTCGACGAGCGTACCCTCTCCGCGCTTGAAAAGATTACAAAGCTTTACTCCAAGGATAGCTGCCTTAACGTTCACGATTCCTCGTACTCCGGCGGCGTAAGCCTTGCAGGTAAGTCTGCAGCCCTCTTCTCCGAGGGACGCTTCCTCTTCTTTGCAGAGACCATCGGCGGCTCCTTCCAGCTTTGGAATATGGAAGATGACTACGGCTTCCTTCCTTTCCCCAAGTTTGATGAAGCTCAGGAAAAGTACTATTCCTCCATTCAGAACGACCAGATGTCCATTGTAAGCATTCCCTATAACTCCGTTGAGCGTCTGGATGAAACCGTTGACGTTATCAATGCAATGGGTTATCTTAATATGAAGGACGTAAAGAACGTGTTCTTTGATGCAGTATTCGGCACCAGAAGCGTACGTGACGAGAATTCTCACGAAATGCTTGCGCTCATCCTTCAGGATCGCACTTTTGACCTTGGCGTATGCCTTAACTTCGGTAAACTTCACACTACCATGAGAAATGTAGCAATTGGAGGAACCAACGCATTCTCTTCTTCTTACAATTCTTATATCGATACCGCAAAGAAGGACGTTGAGAAATTTATTGACGCTATTGAAAACTAAAATAACAATAATAAAAGCACCCGACGGTCGGGTGCTTTTATTATGCAATTACGCTGTCGGTGCGTTCTTTTTGAATCTTATATTAAGCTTCTCGGCAAGCGTTTCTATGTTTGAATCGTCCTGCATCAGAAGCTTGTGTGTCTCGCCGTTTATGAGCTTAATTTCGGCATAAGCCATAACGGGATGCGTTTCGTTCATTTCAAGCTCTTCGCGTTTAAGCTCAAAGCCGATTACCTTTTCAAGAGGGAAGGTCTTAATTGAAAGCTTGGGGTTCTCCGCGGAATTCTCGGAGAATGCATCAAATTCCTTTATACCGTAGCAAAGACGGTGGTTGGTAATGGTAAGGCAAGCGGCATAAACGTAACGGCTGTATATCTTGCCCTCCTTGCCCTTTTTGGCAATTGCATCGGGCTTTGTGAAATCAAAGCCGCTGACAGGGTGGCGCTCCTGCTCTGTCTCGCTCTTTGTGAATTCAAAGCATCCGTAGGCTTCCTTTTCCATCTCGCGCAGAAGCTCTGTGCGGACAAGCTCCATTTCGGAATCGGCAACGGTTTGGCTTTTATTTATTATGAGGCAGACAACACCGGCAATGGCAACGTACGGTGCCATACGCCAGAAGATGAAGCGGCCGAACCAATAAAGTATCAAGCCGAGAGCTATCAAGCCTATTCCAACGTATAAAAGCGTTGGATTTTTCTTTTGCGTAAAGAATTTCTTTGATCTTTTGATGTTGTTCTCCATATTACCTCCGAGCATCTTTTTTACCATTGTAACACTATAGTGTAGATAAAGCAATAGATTATTAGTTGATTTATCACAAACCGCAGGTTGATTTGCATTGACTGTGCTGTGTTTCTATGCTATCATAATTTTATTTGGAGGTGCTATTATGATAAAACGCGAAATTAATGCAGATATAAGCATATTTCCGCCAAGCGTGCGGAGATATCTTGAAGATTCAAGAATATATGACAGCAGCTCCTCTAAAATTTCCGTGTATTATTCCGATGCGGGATATTACGTTAAGGTTGCCGAAAAGGGTAGGCTGTGCCACGAAGCACATCTTGCGAAGCGCTTTTATTCTTTGGGTATCGGTGTTGAGGTGCTTGAATTTCTTAGTACCGATAAGGACTATCTCGTTACCCGTGAGGCAGTCGGTACAGACCTTACGCATTGCACAGATGATCCCGAAATGATATGCCGCATTCTTGCCGAATCACTCAGAATGCTTCATTCTCAAGGCTGTGAGGAGCTAAAAATATCTCCCGCTTTCAGCGAGTATCTTGAAATTGCTTCCAAAGAATCGGATAAGACATTTAAAGCAACTCCCGTAACCGAGTTTTTCGGGATCACGGGAATTGATTCTGCGCGTGAGATCGTAAGCGCAAACGTGCATAGGCTTTCTGCCGACACCTTTATCCACGGAGATGCCTGTCTGCCGAACGTAATTCAGCACGGCGGAAAGTTTTCGGCGTTTATCGATTTCACAATGTCGGGAAAAGGGGATAAGCATATCGACCTGTACTGGGCGATTTGGTCGCTTTGGTACAATTTAAAGACCGCAGATCATTCCGACCTGTTCCTTGATATGTACGGCAGAGGAAATTATGATTTCGAGCTTGTCCGCACCGTAGCGGCGCTTGAGGTGCTTGGATAAATTGAGTTATATTTGTATGTGGGAGAAGAAGTATGTCACGAACCGAAAAAGTTGAATTCACAAATATGTGTATGATCTGCGATGAAAATAAGGTCGTTGTTATAGACAGGCAAAAGAAGGATTGGGCTGGCATTACGTTTCCGGGCGGTCACGTAGAGCTCGGAGAATCCTTTACCGATGCGATAATTCGTGAAGTGTGGGAAGAAACCGGATTAAAAATTACCTCACCAAGGTTATGCGGAATAAAGGATTGGTACGAAAACGGGTGCAGATACGTTGTGCTATTCTACAAAGCGGCTCGTTTTGAAGGTGAGCTTGTTTCTTCTGCGGAAGGAAAGGTATGGTGGGAGAAATTTGATAATCTTCAAAACTTAAATCTCTCGCTTGATATGAATGATATGATACGTGTTTTTACGGAGGACGATCTAAGCGAATTTTTCTACCGCCAAGAAAACGGCAAGTGGGTATATGATCTGAAATAGCAAAGGAGAAGTGAGTTGTGGAAGAGCTTGTTTTGTTAAAACCGACGGAAGAATATGCCGATCAAATAATGGAATGTAAAAGGGAATACCTCGCTGTAAACAGCTCGATGGACGGTTGCGGACCTATTCGCCGTACTGATGACCCTAAGGAGTATTTAAAGCTTTGTGCCATTGAGGAAGACCCCGAGACCTGCCCCGCGCCGTTAGTCCCTGCAACGCAGTTTATGCTCGTGCGCAAGAGCGATGATAAGGTGGTTGGGTTCTTGCAGGTAAGACATAAATTCAGCGACTATCTCAAAAAATACGGCGGGCATATCGGTTATTCCGTAAGACCGAGCGAGAGACGCAAGGGATATGCCAAGGAAATGCTAAGAATGGCACTTCCGTTTTGCCGTGAGATAGTACTTGATAAAGTGCTTATCACTTGCAATTATGATAATATCGGCAGTGAAAAAACCATTCTTGCAAACGGCGGAGTTTATGAATCTACCGTCACCGAACCGAACGGAAAGAAATTGAAAAGATTTTGGATAGAATTATAGAGCTTAATATCGGAGTGAATAAAAATGTTTGGAATGTTTTATATCGTATTCTTTCTTGTGATCGCGATGTTTATCTTTGTTTTTGTAAAGATCATCAGCGAATGGGTAAGTAACAACAATTCACCAAGACTTTCGGTGGATGCAAAGATAGTGGATAAGCGTACGTCTACACACCACCACCGCCACGCAAACGGTCATCACCACCACAGCCATTCTTACTATATTACCTTTGAGGTGCAGAGCGGGGACAGAATGGAGCTTCACGTACCGCGAAGCGAGTACGGTCTGCTTGTAGTGGGCGATGAAGGAGTGTTGTCCTTCCAAGGCACGCGCTATCTCGGTTTTGAAAGAAGAATATGATTTATGAAAAGAAAAACAGTTACGATATGCGGTTCGATGCGATTTGCCGACAAAATGGCTGAGATCGCTGAATTGCTTACAATTGAAAAGGGTTATGTTGTTTTAACGCCTGTTATGCACGTGCTCGGCAGAGAGCTTGCAGACAGCGAGAAACAACTGCTTGGCGAACTACATCTTGCAAAAATAGAAATGAGCGATGCGGTTTTTGTTGTAAACGTCGGCGGATATGTTGGAGATGCGGTAAAAAGGGAAATAGAGTATGCCGAGGCAAACGGTAAGGGAATAATGTTTCTGGAAGAGCATAGGTTATGATATACATAACAGGAGATACACACGGAATAATAGACCGCATTTGCGGAAATGATGCGTTGAGCGCACTCGGAGAGGGCGATTGCCTTATCATTTGCGGTGATTTCGGATTTGTTTTTGCAATGAAAGGCACAATGTCATTTTTTGAGGAATATGAGGATATCCGGCGCATTGAGGCTTTGCCGTACACCGTGCTGTTTGTTGACGGAAATCACGAGAATTTTGACAGGCTCAACGCATATCCCGTAGAAGAATGGAACGGCGGAAAGGTGCATCGCATAGGAAAAAACATACTGCATCTTATGCGCGGTCAGGTCTTTGAGATCGAGGGTAAGCGTATATTCACCATGGGCGGTGCGCACAGCATAGATAAGTACATACGCACCGAGGGCATAAGCTGGTGGAGTGATGAAATACCAAACGAAAACGAGCTTGCCGAGGCACGGGAAAGCCTTGCAAAATACGGCAACAAGGTCGATTGTGTTATAACCCATACAGCACCCTCAAATTATGCCGCGGCACTCGGTTTTGATATATCGGATGACGAAAGACCGCTTGCCGAGCTTCTTGATTTTGTGCTTGAAAGCGTCAGCTTCAAACGGTGGTATTTCGGTCATTTCCATACGGACAGAAGGTTGGATGACCGCGTTTTTGCTATGTATAACTACGTTGAAGAATTGTAAAGCACAGAGCTTAAATGCCCGCGCCTTGCATAGAATGTAATAATACTTTTATGCGAGGTAATAATGAATCACAAACACAGCGGTCTTGATCTTAACGGTATTTTGCGCAGACTGCCCGATGCGGTAGCTTTTATAAAGGGCAGTGAGGAATATCCGCAGATAAACGGCAGTGTAAGGTTTTATCAGACACAAACGGGTGTTTTGGTTGCGGCGGCGGTGATCGACCTGCCCGCTTCCGAGGGCAGATGCGGTAATAATATTTTCGCATTTCACATTCACGGCGGCGCTTCCTGCACGGGTAATGCCGCGGATCCCTTTGCAGATGCAGGCATGCATTACGATACGGCAGACTGCCCGCACCCGTATCATTCAGGTGATATGCCGCCCTTGTTTTCGGCAAACGGAACCGCCTTTCTTGCCTTTCTCACCGACCGCTTTACGGCACGTGAGATAATCGGCAAGACCGTGATAATTCACGATATGCCCGATGATTTTAAAACCCAACCCTCCGGCAATGCAGGGAAAAAGATCGCCTGCGGAGAGATAATGGGAGTAAAACGAAAATAAAATTAAAGAAAGCCTTCCCGCACGGGAAGGCTTTCTCGGAGTGTAGACAAAGTGTCATTTTAAGAATTTGTTTTGTTAAAATGCATAAAGTTGCGATTTAGATAAGCCTTCCTCCGGGAGGAAGGGGGACCGCTCGCGGTGGAAGGAGCTTGCGATTGAACGCGATTTGTTGCATTTTTCACTAAAAGCAAAACAGATTACGCTCAAATGCCCTCTCCCTCAGTCACCTTTGGTGCCAGCTCCCTCCCAGAGGGCGCCTTCTTTTTTCTGCAAATGCTCACGGATGTTCGAAGATTGTACTTTTGTCTTCATATGTTTCTGAAATTCTTTATTCTGTGGAATGTCTGATAATTGGAATTGTGATAGCTGTTTGCGCCGTTTATTGCGGTGCGGCAGAGGAAGATGATATCGTCGCCCTCTATCGAAAAATCAACGTACTGGAAGCCTATCTTTTCGGGGTCTTCGTTTCGTTTGTCGATAAGGTCGCACACAACGCTCCAGTTCTCAAGATCGATTGATGCCATAAGAGAAAGGAGATTGCGCCTTGTCTGAGGCTCATCTATTCTCCGTGTTGCAACGCTGTAATATTTACCGCTTACTTCGTCTTTCTTTATCATAAATTTGGAAAGATTGGCAGGGAAGTCGATCGCGTGGGAATAGGAGAGGGGCGCGTCGGCATCCTCGGTGTTTACAAGATATGCGAGTATCTTCTTTTCCGAGGTCTGATAACGCATAAGATTATACAGCTTGCCGTCGGGGGCTATGGAAAGCGTGCCCTCGATATTTCCCTTAAAGCCGTCGCTTGCGGTTCCTTCCCAATTGGGGTCGTATCTGAGCGGCTCGGAAAAATGCCAGCTTTCGGGGTCAAGCAGGTCTGCATTCTCGTCACACGACATAACCATTGCCGCGTGATAGTATTCCGTGTTTTTCCAAGAGCCCCATTCGAGCGTGCCGTAAAGCCTGCCGTTATAAACAAGCATATTCTGCGGATTCTTGTGAACTCCGCAGCTGCCGTTTTTTCCGTTAAGACCGCGCAGGAGTGAAATGGGAGCGGAGAAGGTTTTTCCTCCGTCCGTTGATCTTCCGATAAGCAGATCTCCGTATTCAGTGGAGCACGCAAGCATATAAAGCTCGTTTTTATGCACAAAGAGCTTTCCCCAGAAGCAGGGCATAAGCTCGCTTACGTAATGCCAGGTTACGCCGTTATCATCCGAGCGGAAAATCAGAGTCAGATTTTGCGGGCAAGCACCCGCATAAATGTCCATTGACGCAAGCAGATATCCGTCGGGGTGGCGAACAAGAGAGGGCGAGCAGAGATATCTTCCCGAATAGGAGTATACCTCATCGTCGGGGTGCAGATAGTTTACCGCAGTGCCCACACTCTCCCCGCATCGCGCAAGACGAATTCTGCTTTTCTTGCCGTTTGCTTCAACGTAAAATTCGTAATCGGTGTCTTTTTCAAGACCTGCGATATCACATTCTGTTTTCCGGGTTTCGCAATACAAAACAAAATCGCCGTCTCCGCGTTTGCGGCAGAATACGGTGTAATTTTCCTCTCCCGCTTCAAGCCATTCGACGTGTATAGAGTTTGTGCCAGGCGCTATTCTGCAGATGTAAATATCGCCCGTTTCGTGGAAAAACGGCTTGTACGGAGCATAGCTCCAAAGACTTTGCCCTTTCATTTTGAGCCTCCCGCAAGATACGCTTCAAGCGTGTCGCTTGCAAGCTTCATCTGCTTCATACAGCTCTTTGCGTATTCCGTCAGTTCCTCGCTTTTACGGTTTCTCGCAACGTTTTTCGTGGGAATACCGCAGAGATTCATATGGTATTTTGCGGTAAGGGGATAGGGAAGACCGCCCTCGGTAAATCCAAACGTACCGATAAAGGACTGAATAAGCTCCGCTTTTTGCGGCTCTTTTTCAAAATTGTTTCCGAGCCACGCGTAAAGCGCAGGATGGTAGTTGCACATAATGCCGCAGTAACCGTCAGCACCCATACGGAGGCTTTCAAGCAAAGTCTGGCAGTTTGCGTTAAGCAGCTTGAATTTGCTTCTCTTAAGTATCTCAAGCCTTCTGCATATCTCCGATGCATCACAGCAGGTGTCCTTCATGTATTCGAATCTGCCCGTGGAAAGGCACCATTCAAGTATTCGGGGTGTAACAAGTCTTTTATACGGATAAGGGCATTCGTAAAATCCGAGCGGAACATCCTTCGGGAGCTTTTCAAGGAGCGCCTCTGCGTTCTTGATAAACACGTCATCCCCCTCATTTGCGGGGTCCAAGCGGTTTGTGATAAGTATCAGTGCATCGGTGCCCGATGCCGCAACGGCGCAAAGCTCCTCTGCCTGCGCTTCGAGCGTGTCGGACGTGTGACCCGAGGAAACAACGGTAAAGCGTCTGCCACTCGTTCTTTCAAGCTCCTTTGCACGATCGTATACAACGGAATTGAGCTTTACCTTCTCTTCAAGCGAAAGGAAGAATATCTCGCTTGATTGGCAAACGGCAAATATACCGTCAATTCCGTTTTCAAAATACCAGTCAACGTATTTTTCGGCGGTTGCGTAGTCAATGCTTCCGTCGGCATTATACGGGGTTATCATTGTTGTGAATATATTCATAATTGGACCTCGATGGATTTTTCTGTATTTTAGCACGCTTTTAAAATACTGTCAACAGAAAAGCAGGCGGTCATAGGAACCGCCTGCTTTCTTTAGGGCTTCAGTAGCTCGGGAATCTGTTCAAGCATCGTTGTTAGAAAAATGCCGTACCCGCTTGTGGGATCGTTAACCATAACGTGAGTAACGGCGCCTACAAGCTTTCCGTTTTGCATAATGGGCGATCCGCTCATTCCCTGAACTATTCCGCCCGTTCTCTCAATTAGCGCAGGGTCAGTCACTTTAATAGCAAAGCCTTTTTCCGTTGCTGCCCTCGGTTCGAAGATCGTCGTAATCTCTATTTCATATTCCTTAGGCCCGTCTTCTCCGAGTGTTGATATCACCGTAGCCTTGCCCGACTTGAGCTCGCTTGGAGCGGCAACCTCGGTAGGTCCGTATAAAGCACATTGGGGAACATCAGCGTACAGACCGAAAACACCTGCAGGGGTGTTAGCGCTGATACGCCCCGTGTGCAATGCCTTGAATGCTCCGCGTATCTCGCCGGGAGCGCCCGAGGTGCCTTTTTTTATTCCTTTGATCTCCACCTCGCATACCTGACCGTATGACATAGGTGCGAGCTCGCCGCTTTCCTTGCAGCAAATGCCGTGCCCAAGACCGCCGAAGGTCCCGCTTTCGGTAATAAACGTAACTGTGCCTATTCCTGCGGAGCTGTTACGCACGGTTATGCCTATGCGGTATTCGTCGCCTTGTTTCTTTGGGATTACTGCCACGGCACCATCATTGCCGCATCTGCTGTATTTCACGGTGATTCCCGCGCCGTTTGATGCTTTTATAATCTCGGAAAGCTGCTCGGGAGTTTTTACCGTCTCACCGTTAAGGGAGACAATACAGTCACCCGCACGTAAGCCCGCAAGCTTTGCGGGGCAATCGGCTTCCACGGATACCTCTGCTATCATCACCAGGGGGTATGACAGCTTGGCTCCGAAGGTCATGCCGCCGGGGATGAGCATTTGCTTTTCGGGCGGCTCTGCGGCATCCGCGGGAAGGGAAAAGAAGAGCATAAACGCGCAAGCGATCATTGCCGCGCAGATGACGGAACGAGGTCTTCTGTTCTTTTTTGTTTTCTGTGTTTGTTGCATAGTGTTGCCTTTCGGCATTCCCCCGGTTTATTGCGGAAGCGCTTGCGTTTCCGCCCTTTTAATTTGCTCAGAACATTCTGTCTTATGTGTGTTAAAAATGCGAATACTTCCTAATTTCTGTAAAAAACATTTTTAATTTTCTTGATTTGTTCACATTGCGGTGATAAAATAACTTTTATTAATTAAAGATAGAAGGTGCATTGATGAAAAAGCTTTTTAAGTACCTTAAACCGTACTGGTTTATCGCGCTTCTGTCCCCGCTTCTTATGATAGGCGAGGTAGTGGTTGACCTGATGCAGCCGGAGCTGATGAGCGATATCGTTGATATCGGTATCTTCGGCGGTGATATGGATTTTATTATATCCACGGGTCTGAAGATGCTTGCGCTTGTTGTTGTCGGCGGAGGCTTCGGTATTGCCTGCTCCTATACGGCGACAAGTGCCGCACAGCGCTTTGGTAAGGATCTGCGCGTTGACGCTTATACTAAGGTAATGTCCCTTTCCGCAGAGCAGACGGATAAGTTTACCACGGGAAGCCTTGTTACCAGACTTTCAAACGATATCTCCATGGTTCAGGAGGTCGTTTCCATGCTTTTGCGTATGCTTGTCCGCGCGCCGATCTTCTTTGCGGGCGGAATCGTTATGGCGCTTTCGCAGAACGTAAACTTCGGTCTTGTCCTTATCGTGGCGCTCCCGATCATGGTATTTCTTGTTGTTGCAATAATGCGCAGATCAACGCCCTTGTTCTCTCAGGTGCAGACAAAGCTTGATAAGGTCAATTCCGTTGTGCGCGAAAACGTCGGCGGTGCAAGAGTTGTAAAGGCTTACGTGCGCGAGGATGCGGAAAATGCACGTTTTGAGGATGCAAACTCCGATCTTATGCGTATGAATATCCATGTTCAGCGCATAATGGCATTGACAAATCCTCTTATTATGATAATCCTCAATCTTTCCGTTTGTGCAATTATTTTCATCGGCGGAAAGGAAGCCGAGGCCCAGCGTATGATGCCCGGTGACATCATGGCGGCAATAACCTATACCACGATGATCCTTTCATCCGTTATGATGATAGGTAACTCCTTCATCTTTATCTCCAGAGCATCCGCAAGTGCAAAGCGTATAAACGAGGTGCTGGAGTGCACTCCCGTTATCCGCGACGGCGGTGTTCGTACGGAAAAGTGCGAGGGAAGGATAGAATTCAAAAACGTCAGCTTCCGTTACCCCGGTGCCGCAGGCCGTGCGGTGCTGAATGATATTGACCTTACCGTTGAACCGGGCGAGACCGTTGCGATCATCGGTGCCACGGGCTGCGGTAAGTCTACCCTTGCGGCTCTTATACCGCGTTTTTATGATGCCGTTGACGGAGAAGTGCTTATTGACGGTATAAATGTAAAGGACTATGACCTTGACTCTCTGCGTTCAAATATCGGATACGTAATGCAGAAATCCGAGCTGTTTTCCGATACGGTTGAAAACAATATTCTTTGGGGCAAGCCCGATGCTTCGTTTGATGAAGTGCGCGAGGCGGCAAGAATAGCTCAGGCGGATGATTTCGTATCCGCTATGCCCGAAGGATATTCCACATACATAGCCGAAAAGGGAGCACCCCTTTCGGGCGGTCAGAAGCAGCGCCTTTCCATTGCCAGAGCAATGGTCAGAAGACCGAAAATACTTATTCTTGACGACAGCACC
>JAZQFL010000182.1:0-2913 GCA_045539485.1 Eubacteriales bacterium | reverse complement strand
AGCCGTACTTTTCAAAGAGTGCGTCGAGCGCATCGGAAAGGGTCATACCCTTAAGGCGGTAATATGCCGCCATTTCAGCGATAAGCATAGCGCCGCAAACGGCAAAGGTAGCGGCAGCCGAGCGGGTTATCGCATTATCCTTACTGTCGCCCTCAAAGGAGCAGAGATTAACTCTTATCTGACGGCAAAGCGCCTGCAATGCCTTTGCAAGCTCGCGGTTTGCGTTTGCTCTGCCGAGATGTATATCCGCACCGCTGTGACCGCCCGCAAGGCCGTCTATCGTCAGCTTCAGAGCAACTCCGTCGCAATCCATAAAATCAAAGCGGAGCATCATATCCATACGCATACCGCCCGCACAGCTTACAAGCACGGTGTCCTCTTCCTCTGAATCGAGGTTTACGAGCTTCTTTGCGGTAACGGGAGCAAAATCAAATGCTGTAGCACCGCCAAGTCCTACCTCCTCGTCGGAGGTGAAGAGAAATTCCATTTTGGGGTGGGATGCGGCGGCTCCGTCAAGAAGCGCAAGCATAACTGCAACCGCAAAGCCGTCATCTCCTCCAAGGGTGGTTCCGTCCGCATGGAGCCAATCGCCCTCACGGATAAGGGTAACGCCCTCGTTAATTACATCCCAATTCTTGCCCTCGTCTGCCTCGCACACCATATCGGTATGACCCTGGAACATAACTGCGGGTTCGTTTTCCCTTCCCTCGGTTGCGCTGAGCACGGCAAAAACATTGTGCTTTGCATCTCTCTTGTATTCTATATTTCTCTCTTTCAAGAACGATTCAAGATAATCGGCTATCTTTTCCTCGTGTCCCGACGGGCGGGGTATCTTTGTTATCTCCTCAAAGTAGTGAAGTACTTTTTCTGCAGAAGATGCGGAAAAATCCATAATTTCCTCCATAGTTAACCTAATTTTATAGTTTTCCATTTGCCGCCCGCAAAACGGATGCTGGAGGCAAATGAGCGCGTGGTCTGATCTATAAACAGAGCTATCCACGCGCCGATAACACCGAGTCCCGCCGGATAGCAGAGCAGATAAGCGATAACGGGGCGGATGATGCCGATGCTGAAAAAGGAAGCAACAGCCGTGTAATGCGTATCGCCCGCACCGCGCAGACAGCCGGTGTTTATCGTTTGCACCACCTGGAAGAGCGCAACAACGGCGATTATACGCATTATCTTCTCTCCCGTATCAACGACGAACGGAACGTCGGAAAATAGGCTTACAAGCCATCTTCCCGCGAACAAAAACACCGCAAACAGAATGACAGAGATCACCATTCCCACTCTCTGCGCCGCCTTTGCGCTGATCTCCGAAAGGTCTGGGCGGTTTTTGCCGAGGTTCTGCCCCACAAGAGCAGATGCCGCAACACCGAGTCCGTCTCCGAACGCAAAGGTAATGGATATCAGCGTCATGCATATCTGGTGGGTTGCAAACTCGTCCGTGCCAAGCTCAGCAACCACCTTTGCGAACATAAACATACCAACGCGCAAAAAGAGCTGTTCAAGACCCGTTCCCATAGATACACGGCCTATCATACCCATATAACGCGTGCTTATATGCTTTAAGCGCACAAAGGAAAGCTTGAGATATCCGTCCTTTTTAAGCACGGACATAGCCGACACGGCACACGCACAGATATTGCCGAGCAGGGTTGCTATCGCCGCGCCCGCGACCTCAAGGCGGGGAAAGCCGAAATGGCCGTTTATCAGCAGGTAGTTGAATATGATGTTCACCACGTTTGCGATGACCGTGGTGCGGAATGCTATTTTTGTGTTGGAGCAGGCGCGCTGTGCGGCATTTACCGCCATACCGAAGGCATTGATGCACACACCCGCAACGGTGATAAGAAAATACACGCGCGCCTCGGGCAGAATTGCGGCATTCTCGCCCGTTGCGCCCGCAAATTTAAGAAGCGGCACCGCAAAAACGGACGCAAGAGTAAATGCAATAACTGCCATCACAAGGCAAAGGAGCAGTCCCGTGTGCATGGCGGCATTTGCGCCGTCACGGTCTCCCTGCCCCTTTTTGCGGCTAACCACTGCGGTTATGCCGGCATTTATTGAAAAGAATAATGCGAATATCAAAAGACGGGGCTGGTTTGTCAGTCCCACGGCGCTGATGGCGGCTGTTGAAAGCGTGCCCACCATCATAGTATCAACAAAGCTTGTCATCGCCGTTACGGCAGATTCGAGCATAGTAGGCCATGCAAGCCTCAGAAATCCGCCGTAAAGCTCCTTTGACGAGGGGATGTCACCAAGCCTTTTTTCGGGCTTTATCAGCCTCTCGGGCGAAAAAAGCCAAAAAAGCAAACGCGATAAAAATTTCATTTCACTATCTCAAATACTTTCCGTACAAAGCTCTCTCCGCAGGGCCTTCGCTAAAGAAGCGCATAGCCCGTCCCGCGCCGATAGCAACGCACTGCTCGGGGTTCGGGGGGATGCGTACACGCACTCCGATACAGGAGGTAATGACATCCGAAAGGCCCGCAAGCAGGCTTCCGCCGCCCGTGAGAAGGATACCGTTGTTAACTATATCTCCGTCAAGCTCGGGGGGCGTATTGTCTATTACCTCGGTAATTGCATCAAGTATCTGATTTATCGGATCGGTAAGAGCGTTTTTAATATCAACGGGGTAAACACGCACAGACTTGGGAAGACCGCGCGCAAGGCATCTGCCGGTAACGTCGAGATATTTGTCGGCAAAACGGGGGTCGGACGGAACAAGAGTGCCTATAGTGCACTTCAATTTTTCCGCCGTGCGCTCGCCGATGAGCACGTTATGCACGTTTCTTATGTAACGGACTATTGCCTCGTCAAACTTATCGCCCGCCACCTTAATTGACTTGGAGGCAATAACTCCGCCAAGGGAGATCACCGCCACGTCCGTGGTGCCGCCTCCGATATCCA
>JAZQFL010000181.1:0-20232 GCA_045539485.1 Eubacteriales bacterium | reverse complement strand
CCCCGCCATCCCCGCACAAGACCAGAGCTTCACAAGCTCCTTGCAGAAGAAGCCAAGCTCGATTTTGAGGCGCTTGCAAAAGAGGCATTTGAGAACAGAGAGTATATTAAGCTCTATGAATAAACAAATAGAAAACCGCCGTCGGCGGTTTTCTTTTTGTTTATTTCTCTTTCTTTCTTCTGATACGTGAATAGATCACCATAAATGCGCTGAGTACTGCCGCGCCGCAGCAAACAAGAGCGCCTATCGGAACTTCGTTTTCCTCAACGTCCGTAATATCGGGCTCACCGGTTGCAGGTGCGTCGGTTGCAGGTACTGTCATATCGGGCTCCTTGGTTTCGGTAGCCGGCGCATCGGTCTTGGGCTCTTCGGTTTTGGGAGCCTCGGTCGCAGGTTCTGTTGCAGGTGCCTCGGTTACGGGCTCGGTCACGGGCTCGGTCACGGGCTCGGTCACGGGATCGGTCACGGGCTCGGTCACGGGCTCGGTCACGGGCTCCGTTACAGGTTCAGTTGCGGGCTCGGTTACCTCGGGCTCAGCGCCGTACTTTCTTTCGGCGGGGTCATAATTCTCGTTTACCTGAGAGAACATCCAATCGATAAGCCCCTCGGTGTTTGCCGCCTTGGTCCATATATTATGGTCCATGCCCGCAAGCTCAACGTAAGTAATATTGCCGCCGGCATTCTTAATTGCCTCTACAAGCGCGCGTGTACCGTTAACGGAAAGGGTGGAGTCCACATCTCCGTGGAAGGTGTAGACGGGGGTGGTAGTCAGATACTTACCCATCTCTGCCGCACCGTCCGAGAGGCCCGCACCCGCAAGCGGGACAGCCGCCGCAAAGGTGTGCGGGAAGCGGTAGATAAGCTCCCAGGTAGCACCGCCGCCGTTAGAGGAGCCGGTTACGTAGATACGCTTGGTATCAACGGAATATTCGGCAACGAACTTATCAAAAAGCTCCTTTGCCGCAGTAAGATGCTTGCTCATTTCATTTCTGCTCAAAAATGCCGCACTTCCGACGTAGGACGTCCTGTCGACCCACATATACGGCTCTGCAGGACACTGAGGCGCAAGCATAATGCACTCGATTCCGCTTTTGTACACGTTCGTATTGAGCGCCGCACCGTTTGTGGTAAGGTGTATCTTATTATCCGAGCCTCTGGAACCGTTGCCATGCATATAAAGAAGCATGGGATACGTCTTTGCGGGATCGTAATTTTCGGGCAGATAGTAACGGTACGGAATGGTAGTTCCGTGGCTGTCGGTAAAGGTTCCAGACTTAAACGCCTCGGTAACGGGTATCTGCTTTGTAACACCATCTTCGGTAATTATCTCGTCGAAATCGGATATCTTGGTCTTAATGGAGTCTGCATCGGGGTGCTTTGAGATATCAATGGAAGAAAATCCGTCGATATTTCCGACGATTCCGGAGCATTCGCTGAAATCACCGCCCGTTACGGTTATGGTGGCATTACCCTTTAAAAGAGATGGATTTGCATTTGAAACGAGGATGGAGCCGCTTATCTTACCTCCGGAGATAGTGATGTTCGTATCTCCGCCGAGACCGTTATTTACACTTCCGCCGTAAATGGTGGTTATCTCTCCGCCCTCGATATTGATGTGCGAGCAGCCCGTGTAGGTTACGTTTTGCTGACGGCTGAAGCCGACAACGATAAATTTACCGCTCTTTATAGTTATCTTGGAATCAAGATCGCGGGTAATGGTGCTTGCCTTGCCTTCTCCGTTCTGACAGCCGCCGAGTATGCAAAGAGATTTATGAATATAGGAGTTATCAAAATCAATAGAGGTAATTCCCTCTCCCATTGTAATGGGGTTAAACTCTGCTATCCAGAGAATGTAGTTGTTTTTTGCGGCAGTATCACCCTTGAAATTGATGTTTTCAAAGGTGGTGGGACCTGCGAGCACGTATCTCTTGCCCTGAGATCTGATATATACGGCATTCTCGGTTCCGTTGCGGTAGTCCTTGCCGCCGTATACCTGAGTAACGGTTATGGGATTTGCGTGCGCGGGCTCGTAGGTGGTGGAGGTAAGCTGATAGCTTCCGCAGATAACTATGGTACCGCCGTCACCAAGCTTGTTATAAGCTTCGGTAAGACTGCCAAGTGGGGACTGATCGCTTGATCCGTCGCCCGTTCCGCCCTCGCGGACGTATACGACGTTCTCCGCAGCGCTTACGGGCATTGCGGTAACAGCGGAAGTAAACACAAAACAGACTGCAAATAAAATGCTGAGTATCCTTTTCATTTTTCTGCCTCTCTATCTCTTTTTTCTTATAATTATTGCGATCGCAATGACCGCAAGCACCGCGCAAACGCCGATAACTGCGGGTATATAACTGCCGCCGTTATCTGCAGGTGCAGGCGCTTCGGAAGTTACCGACGGAGCCTCGGTGGTTATTATAGGCTCTATAGTTGTTTCCTGCGGCGCTTCCGTTGTATCGGGAACTGTCGTTGTCACAGGCGCCGTGGTTGTCACAGGCGCCGTGGTTGTCACGGGAACCGTAGTTGTTACGGGTACCGTTGTTGTCACGGGCACCGTGGTTGTCACGGGCACCGTGGTTGTTTCAGGTGCCTCCGTGGTGATTACGGGTTCGGTTTCCGCGGGTCTTTCGGTAAGCGCTTTATCGCTTGAAAGGCGTACAATATGCCAGGTGGAGGTATCGCCCTCTTTGAGTCCGTTAAATCCGTCCCATGCATATTCCTTCGATCCGTCGGTATTATAGAGCTTCACAAGCACGCCGAGCTCTGTTCCCGAAAAATACTTGCGGGGAATTGAAAACTCAATAACGTAGCCTTCATCCGTATCGGAGGTATTATTCTTTGTTCCGTAAAGCTTAACGGCGCTTTGATAACCATTTATTGCCGCGCCCGTACCGCTTTTGCGAGTTACGCTCATTGCGCCGTTAATATCAAGCTTTACGCGGTAGACGGAGCTTGTGCCGTTTATCAAAAACTCAAAATTCTCCTTGCTTGTGATATCGTAATCAAGCGTCTCAAAGAGGAAATATACGTTATCCTCATCGTGCGCGGCACGCACGGATACCTGCGCCTGCGAGATACTGCCCGCAAACAGCGCGTCGGTATTGTCAAACCAATCGGCGGTATTGCCGTCCACGGTCATTTTTGCCGTTTTGGCATCAATACGGTGGTTGAGCACAAGGCGGGTAACGCCGATACCCGTGGTATGGAGATTGCTGTGAACTCCGGGCTCCACTATCGTATCACCCGAGGAGGTCATCAGCGTGTGGCTTGAGGTCACAAAAAGATCTCCCCACATTCCGCGCGTCTGATTTATCTGCGGATTATACTCGCGGTCGAAATAAAACTCCGTTCCCTTTTCGTTACCGAGGTATATCTTCATTTTTGCGGAAACCGCCATTGAGAGCGCTATCTCGCCCGAGGGAAACTGCGCTATATACGGGCCTGCCCCCTTGTGGACCATATTGTCTCTGTCCTCGGGGCCGTCCTCGTTTTCTTCAAGCGTGCGCTCAAAAAAGTCGTGCGAGCGGATGATGCTTGTGTAATGGCTTCCGCCGTATTCCGAAAGGCTCTCTGCCGCCATTACTATCGTTTCATTATCGTGAAGCAGTATGGCAACGGGCATCTGATCGGTGAGTATCTGTACTCCGTTTTCATTTACGTATATCTTTTGCTGTGCTATGCGCTTTGCTATATAGGGATAGGTAAGCGCAAGCGGAGCCCAGGTCCTGCCGTTATCCTTTGAGGTAAGCATCGCTACACCGCTTGAAACGTGACTTCCCATCTTCTCGCGGTAAATGGCATCCTTCGGCGCGCTGTGAGTTAAATACATCTGCAGAGTACCGTCGGGCAGCTGCAGAAAGCTCGGCTCCCACACTCTGCCGTGGTAAACTATCTGCTGCTCGCTCCACGTATTTCCGCCGTCGGTGGAATACTTTGTAACTATTCCCTTCTCTGTCATCAAAAAACGGCTCGGCTTTGGAGAATTATCGTCCTTTCTGACTACGTGGAAGATAGCAGCCACAACGATATCGCCGTTTTCAAGCTCTATTGCGTCAGCGGTTGCATAATGCCTTTTGAAATTACCGTTTGCCGTAAGGTGTGAAGCAAACAGAACGTTTGGCTGTTCCCAATTCGTTCCGTCATCGGAAAATGAGTAATAGATATTCGGGCCCCAGCGTCCGTCCTGAAAGAACAGAATGTATTTCCCCGTTGAAAGGCGCTTGATACGGGGGTACCACATGTCCCCCTCCTTGATAAGCACGCCGTTATCAATGCGGTAGGAATTGCGGTAGTCTACTTCAAGCGTGCTTAAGTGCGTAACTCCCGCGTGGCTGTCAAGCGGGTCTTCCTCCGTATTCAGCTCATAGATGGAGTGCAGTCCGCCGTCCTCCGCGCCGTAAGCCTCGGGAACCGCAGTAAAAACAGAAACGATAAACGGGAGCGTAAGCAGAAGAGCAAGTAAACGCTTTTTCATAACCTTACCTCAAAAACAGAAGATAGGCAACCGATGCCGCAAGCCACAAAAGTGTAAACACGGAAATAAATGCTATCATACCGAAGTGCTGGGTCTTATGCCTGATCATTGCCATTGTAAACAGCATAACGGGCGCACCGCCGAATGCCGCAAACAACAGAAGCGAGCGCTCCCTTATGCGGTGCTTTGTAAATATCTTTGCGGCTATTTTGTCATATACCGTAATAACAAGCGATATAAGACCCATAACGCCGAAATAGATCAAAAGGAATCTGTCAAGTAATGTCATATTGCCTCTCGCAGTTTCGTGCCGCCGCCGTCATCCTTGAACGAAGTGCCTGCAAACAGATCCTTCGCTCGAGGATGACAGTTGCAGGCAAGGAGTAAAGGATCTTGGCGGCGACAAGCGCGATAATGCTCGGTTCTTTTTGGATATTCTATCATACGCACACAAAAAAAGCAACTTTTTATAAAAGAAAAACCGCCTGCCCTTGTCATCCTCGAGCAAAGCGAAGGATCTTGGGCAGGCGGGTTTTATTCATTCGGCCATTACGACCATTTTACCTTTTTCATAAACGTATTTTCTGAAGCTCAGCTCTGCCATTTGGTCCTCAGGCGGATAAAGCACAATAATATCGCAACGATCTATCATCCACACGTTACGGGCAAACGCAGCGTCTCGCCTGCCGAATACCGCAAGCGCCGATAAATATATGAATTTCGGATACGGCTTACGCTCCTCCTCGGGCGGAGCATCGGGTCTGTCCGAAACAACGTACACCAATTCACAGTAGGGGTATTTTTTTCTAAGCCTCTCCATAATGCCTATTGCCGCATAAGCAAAACGGCTTACTTCGCCGAAATAAAACGCATCCGCACCGTAATCGGTAACAAGACTCTCCATAAGCTCCTCAAGCTTTGGAAGATAATACTCCAAATTGCTTCTCGGCTCTAAGAACATTACCCTCATAACTGCCTCCTAAATTAAAAAAGTGCGCCCGCGAGGGGCGCACCGAAAAAGTGTTCACCCTCATTGCTGCGACACAATCTCATTCACAACGGATATGAGTAAAGAGGATAACACCTTTTACCTAAGTGTTACCCGTTGTGAACAAATTATATGATTGTGTCGCACGATAATTATATCATTTACAATTACAATTTGCAATAGACAATTTTGCAGGAGGCGGAACGCCTCCCCTACGATTTGTATCGTTTCCCTATCGTAGGGGCGACCATTGGTCGTCCGCAACACCAAAACCGCCCAAAACGCTTGTCATCCTTGAGCGTAGTATGCGCTCATAAGATGCTTCGCTTTGCTCGAGCATGACAATGAGAGCATGCGAAGCGAAGGATCTCGCGTTTTGGGCGGTTTTCATTTAACGTTATATTATTTCTTCTTTTTCTTTACCAATACCGCCGTAAGGATGGCTGCAGCCGCCACAGCCGCGGCGCCGATTGCGATGGGAAGAATGAGATCATTCTTGCCGGGCATAGGAACAACAGGGTCTTTTCCCGTAAGCGTATCCTCCGGAGGATCGGTATCTGCGGGATCTGCCGTTGTTTCGGGGAACGGATCGGGAGAAGGAGATACCGTGTTTACAGAACCGAAGCCGAATATCCTGTCATTTATCGGCATGGGGTTCATTGTCATTTGGTAGGTCACGTCCGTATGCTCGGGTGCGTCCATTTTGGGAAGCTCGCCGTCAAAGGTTACGGGCATCGCATAAAGTATGCGGTGGTTGTAGCCTACGTTCGGGTAATGCTTTACGTGGAAGACTCCCCAAAGAGTCTCGCCCGCAGGGTCCTTAACGAACACCATTGCACCGGGGGAATATACCTTGTTATCGTAATCCATGAACTGCAGGGTATCGTTCAGCTTCTGCCACTTGGAGCGGTCGGTAAGGCTGTCCTTTTCCGTACCCGTGAATTTTAGCAGACCCGTGCAGTACTCGTTACCCGAGGTCTCGCCCGCCGCATAGGCAATATAAAGAGTGCCGCCGGGAGCGTATATCGGGAAGGGTCCTTCAAGTATCTGTACCTTGCCCGTGCCCTCCCAGGACTGGGTGGGCTGTGCAATTACCGTCATACCCGTTTTGAATTTGGTGGGGGAGGCCAATTCGCCGATAAAGAGACGCTGATAATGCCTTACGCCCGCAACCTTGTCCTCAGAGCGGAAAAATCCGCCGCAAACGAGGTATCTGACGCCGCCGTGCTCGATAATTCTGGGGGAGAGATAGCTGTGTACAGCTGTATCGTAATTATCTATCTTGCCGTGCAGGTCGTAGCCGTCAAGCGGAAGCGCGCCCTTGCCTACCCAAACAAACGGATAACGGCGGGATGCTTCGGATGTTCCCTCCTCGGAGCAGGTAGCGTAAATATACCACTTGCCGTCAAGGAAGTATATCTGCGGTGCCCAGAGGCTCTTCATATTCGAGCCTGCCTGCGCCGCGCTCCAAACCATCATCGGCTCGGTGTTGCCGAGGTCGGCAATGTTGGTTGCGCGTGTAAGCCAAAGCCCCGGCTTGCCCGCATAGTCCTTGGAATAGGTGTAGTAATACCAGCCCTCGTAATAATAAACGCTGGGGTCGGCAAACATGGCTATCGGGTTTTCAAGCGTAAGCTCGCCCTCAAGCTTTGCGTTGACGTCGATATTATCCGCAATATTGAGCACGCACTCTGCCTTGGAGCCGAGTCCGTCCGTGCCCTTTATCGCACTTACGCGGGTATAGTCACCGCCGCCCATGGTAAGCGTGTACTTGCCTTCAAAGCTCACATCCTCCGCTCTCTGTGCGGCAAGGATATCACCGCGGAACTCACCGCGGTTAAGAGTAACGGTAACGTCGCCCGTTACACGGAGCTTCTGGCCTTCCTTATCATTCGCTCTCGGCATACCGTATACACTGCATCTGAAAAGACCGCCGTTTACGGTAAGGGTGGCATTACCCGTAAGGTTGTTCATTCCGTTTGCGGCAACACCGCCAAAGAACTCACCGCCGTTGATAACGACGCTTATATCGCCCTTGACGTTTCGGCGCGCATCCTCGCCCGAGGAGAGATTTATGCTTCCGCCGTAAACGTAATGCCATTTACCGCCGTTTACGGTGATATCGCTTGCCTTATTACCGCCAAAGCCTCCCGCAGAGGTAGCTATACCGCCGCATACGGAGGGATAATTTGTAATGGCGCGTGCAAAGTTCACACCGCACTCAACGTCCGATTCAATAACAAGCTTGTTGCAGTTTGCGGCAATGTATGCGGAATTGGTGTAGGAAACTATGTCAACATTTTCTATTACCGCGTCGGCATTTAAAGTGAGCACCGCGCCGAGCTTGATGCGGCTGCCAAAGGCGTTTTTCCAGTTGACACCGCAGAAATAACCGCCGATGCCGTATTTGCCTCCCATATCGGGGAGAGTTACCGATTCCATTGCGGAAACAGAGCCGAGCACCACAAGACTGTAATCACCCTCGCCAAGCTCCTTTGCATCGAGAAGTGCGCGGTAGATGCGCGCGCTTGCAGAGGTGGGAGTAAGTCCGTCGCCCTCTCCGTTTTCGTTTACGAATACTGCGCGTCCCGCATTTTCAAAGCCCTCGGGCATCGGAACACCGTTATCTGCCCACAGCTTTTTGCCGACAACGCTATTTGCGTTTATCTCCGCCGCAGCATTCTCGGTATTGAGAGCAATACCGAGATCTCCGCTTATTCTGCCTTTTTCCACAGAGCTGACGGAAGTAACCGTGCCGCCGTAAACGGCAACACCCGCCCGGCCCTTACAGCCGTGCTGTGAGGCAACTGCGGAATTCACCGTACCGCCGAGGATGATAACGCTTGCGTCGCCCTGCGTTCTCTCACCGCTTGAGCCGTAAACTGCCTCCGCGCTTCCGCCGTACATAACGACACCCGTGTGTCCGTTTGAAGCATTACCGCCGAAAAGCGCCTTGTAGCTTCCCGAATATACGGTAAGCACACGGCTGTTTTCTCCCTCTCCGCAATCAAGGATAAGGGAGCCGTTTACCGTAATTCCCTCACCTGCGGTAATTGAATGACCCGCAGAGGAAAGCACCGCGGCTGTTGCGTCTATCGAAATATTTTCAATGCTTATCTCGCCGTTTATATTGTTTTCACCCGCAAGGGTAAGCTTTGCGCCCTCCTCGCCCATAATGAGAATGCCCGAGGGGATCTCATCTGCGCGGTTAAAGGAATCAAGGCTTGCAGAGTCCTTTATTACGATGATTCCGCCATTTTCGCCGTTTATCGCGTTTATAGCGGCGGCAAGCGTCTGCTTGGGGCTTTCGGGTCCGCCTGCAGATGCATCGTTTCCGCTTTCCGAGACGTACACAAGCTGAGCAAAGCTTGCAAGCTTAGCGTAGACATCATCATTATTTACAAATATACGGCTGATGCCGTTTACACCTTCGCCCTGAAGCTTTGTAAACCTTGCGGTGAGATCACCGCCCGTTACCTCAACGGTGAAATTGCCGTCAAGAGTCTGCGCCATAAGCTCCTGCACTGCCGCAAGGCGCGTGCCCGTGAAGCGGCCGCCCGTTATCTTTATCTTAACGTTGCCCTCAAAGGAGGAAAGCTTTCTTGTGCTGTTGGAGCCGGGTCTGCCAAGTCCGAATATCGAGCTTGCGATAGTACCGCCGTTTATCTCCATATACGCATCACCGTCAAGTCCGCAGAAGGAGGTAATGCTGGTTACGGCAAGGTCGGTAGTGGAGTTGCCCGTACCGACGATGGAGCCGCCGTTGATGATAACGGAAACGTCACCGATAAAGCCCATCGGCTGAGAGGAATCGTCACGGAAGTTACCGCCGCGGACAGCACTCCAGTTACCGCTGTTAACGGTGATAGTGTAATCCTTGAAAGTGCATCCGTCAACGTTCATACCCGCTTTTCCCGCATACGTACCGCCGAAGATATAGGGGTACGAGCCCGAGGAGGAAAGGCGCACCTTCAGTCCGTCGCCGAAGGTAACGTTATTACCGCAGCAGAATATCATATTGCCCGGTACGGATTCAACAGTGAGATTTTCAAACACCGTGTCTCCGTTTATGTATGTCTTGTTTTTAAGAACTATCTTTGCAAGATTGAATGTTTCGCCGTTATGAGAAGAGGTTATCTTTACTTCTCCGTCGCAGGAAGGAAAAGCAACTCCCGCGCTGCCCGAAAGGGTAAGCGTGCCGCAAACAACAACGGTTCCGCCCTTTTTACCGAGCGCACTGTATGCGGAGGCAAGAGTTTTTTTCGGTGCTGTTGCACTGGTACCTGCGGCGCTGTCCTTACCGCTGTCGCTTATATATATTACCTTATCGGACGCCGCAGAAACATCTTCTGCCATACTCATTCCTCCCAAAACGGAAACGATACACATTCCCGCTATAAGCATTCTAACGATCCTTTTCATGTTTTCTCCCGGTTTTCATTGGTAGGGGCGGATATTATCCGCCCGCGACTTCAATATATAATTTTTATTTTCCCCACTCTTCTGCCGCAGCTTCAAATCCCGCGTTATATTCCGCAAGCTTGGATTCAGCCGCGTCACGCTTCTCCTCAAACTTGGAGGCAAAGCCTGTGCTGAGAGTACGGAAGAGGTAGATCAGCTCCTTGTTGATGTTTGCGGGCTGAGCAAAGAAGCCGAAGTCGTATGCACGGGTCTCAGCGCAGAGACGGAGTGTCTTTACGCTTTCCTCATCGCGCACGTACGTACCCTCAAGCATCTTGGTTTCGTATGCGGAGGTAAGATGCTTCTGAGAATAATAACCGAGCGCTTCCATTATAGTTCCGCGCATCTCGATATCGAAATCGAGGTTAACGGTGCAAAGGAAGGTTGCGTGGAAGTAAGAAAGAGTGGTATGATAGCTGTCCTGAACCTCGGTAAGCTTGGGATAAGGAAGCACGCCGTATGCGGTCTCCATATCGCGGAAGTTATCAAAGGACTGGAGTCTGCCGAAGAAGAAGAGCGCACGCGACTCGCTGAACATATTGATAGCGGGAGTACCGCTGGAGCCGAAGCGCTGATAATTTACCGCGTTTCCGCTTGCGGCGATCTCGGTGTACTTAAGAAGTGCGTCGATTCCCCTCTCATCATTTATGGTAAGAGCAAGGTCGCCCTGCTCGTTCTGGGAAACTATCTTAGCGCCCGCAGAACCGAATACGCCGTAAATGGTATCGTCCCAAAGAAGGACACCGTACTTATCCGCCATGTCCATCTTGTCGTTACCCTCAACGTCCTCGGTAACCTCTTTTGCTATCTCAGCAAGCTTGTCATAGGTCCACTTACCCTCGTCAACGGTCTTATAGAGATCCTCGGTAAAGCCCTCGGTCTTATAAAGGTCCTTGTTAAACATTACGATAAGCTGCTGCATATCGTCCCAAACGGACATATCACCCGTTGTGAAGAACAGAACTTCCTTAACGGCACATTCCTCGTTCATGTTCTGGTCCCACCAAGAATGGGAGAGGTCGATGTTTTCTATAGATCTGAGGTCATAGAGCGTAGCATTCGTTGCAAGCGGAACGGTAACGTAGCAAGGAACGAACGCCATATGGTAGCCCTCATCGCCCGCGCGGTACTGTGTGGTCAGCTTCGAGGAGGCACCTGTTTCCGTGCCCATATCCTCAACGTAGCTGATAACTATCTTGTATTCCTCTTCTACCGCGGTGTTCTTTGCGTAAACCGCCTCGTCAAGCACGGTAGCATTCTCTGAATTATACTTAAAATCATTGAAGGTCTGTGCCGCTCTGCCGCCGACAAGCACAACAAAATCCGATCCGTCATACGTAACACCCGAGAATTCATATTCCGGTCCCTCGGTAGTCACAACGGGAGCATCGGTGACGCTTCCGCCGTCGGTGGTAACGTCTCCCGTGGTTTCGGGAGGTGTGGTATCACCGCATGCCGCAGCACAAATAAGCATAAGGCAGGCAAGCCCAAGCGCAAGAATTTTCTTGGTAAGCTTTTTCATTACGTTCTCCTTCCGCCGCACAAGCGGCAAATGTACATGTATAAATTTTATCATTACCGCAAGCATTTGTAAAGTGCTTTTTTGTGATAATAAGTAGATAAACAGCATAGAAAAATCGGAAGACCGCCGTTTCGCGTTCTTCCGATTTTTTATCATCAAAGTAAAGCAGTAAGCGCAATTACATCCCCTGCGCCCGTGATAAGCAGGGTGTCGCCCGCCTTAAGCTCACCCTTAAGTATCTCCGCAAGCTCCTCAAAGCTCTCTGCGGCATAGGCGCCGTCTATCTTTGATGCAAGAAGCTCTGAGGACATACCGAGGGTATCCGTTTCTCTTGCGCTGTATATGGGCAGGAGATACGTTTTATCCGCAAGCGAAAGCGCTTCAGCGAACTCGTCAAACAGCTCAGCGGTGCGCGAATAAGTATGGGGCTGGAACACGCAGATAACTCTGCCGCCCTCTGCCATTCTTGCGGCGCGTATCGTTGCAGTTATTTCAGTGGGGTGGTGGGCGTAGTCCTCAAAGGCCTTGGCGCCGCACACCTCTTTTTTAAACTCCATACGGCGCTTTGCGCCCTTGAAGGTAGCAAATGCCGCCGCGGCCTTATCCCTGTCACCGCCGCAGATATCCAGGGCGGCAAAGGATGCAAGCGCGTTATACACATTGTGCTCTCCCGCTACGGGCAAGACAATATCGAAGCGCGCGCCGTCGGGGCACACTGCGGTAAAACGCGGTCTTCCGTTTTCAATGCGGATATTTTCGGCGCGGTAGTCGTTCTTTTCCCCTATACCGAAGGTAACGTGCTCAATGCCCGCAAGTGCGGTTTCCGTGCTTTCATCGTCTCCGTTTGAAAGAACCTTGCCGCCGTTCTGAAGCGAAAGACGCGCATAGGAAGCAAAGGACGCGCGTACGGCATCTATATCTGCAAAATAATCGCCGTGGTCGAACTCTATATTAAGTATGACCGCAAGGCTCGGGCAGAAGGAAAGGAAATTACCCATATATACGCAGGATTCGAAAATAAAATCCTTCTCCGCACCTATGCGGTAGGCACCGCCCATGCCCTCGTACTCGGCACCCGAAACGACGGTGGGATCCATACCCGTTTCCGTAAAGATATGCGCCGCCATGGAAACGCAGGTGCTTTTTCCGTGCGAGCCGCTGATACCTACGCGGTTTTTGTACGCACTCATAACGTAGCCGAGGAAGTCCGCACGGGAAACGGTGGGTATTCCCTTTTCGATTGCCGCAAGGTACTCGGGGTTATCGGGGGAGATTGCAACTGTGTAAACAAAAATCTCCGCGCCCTGAATATTTTCCGCATTATGGGAATAATATATTCTGACACCTTCGTTTTCCAGCCTCTCGGTAAGCGGAGTTTTACGTCTGTCCGAGCCGCTTACGGTACAGCCCATAAGCGCCGCTATATGCGCAAGGCTGGACATATGTATTCCGCCGATGCCGCAGAAGAAGATGCTCTTGCCGTTTTTGAGCATTTCCGCTATCTTCTCAGCGCCGAATCTTGTATTATTTAAGGACATGATCCACCTCAATCACCGTATTGTTAACAATTTTGTAAAATTTTGTTCGCATAGCCGTCATATAATTGATATATAATATGAAAACTGAAAGATATAGAATAGACATGATCTAAGGAGAACACACTATGGAAATCACCGATATCAAAGTTAGAAAGCTTTTTGACGAAGGCCCTATGAAGGCTATCGTATCCGTTACCTTTGACGGACAGCTGGCGCTTCACGACGTTAAGGTAATCAGCGCAAGGGACAAGATCTTTATCGTAATGCCCAGCCGCAAGAACCCCGACGGAACATACCGCGACATCGTCCACCCCATCAATTCCGAATTCCGTGTAAGAATGGAAGAGCAGGTCATCGAAGCATACAACCGCGAGCTTGCGCTTGCAGAGGTTATGGCAAACGAGGAAGCCGAGTCCGCATTCGCCGACAAGGACGAAAGCACCGAGCTTTAATATTAACAGTATACCACCGCACAAAAATTGTGTCAATAAAAAATGCCCCGACGGGGCATTTTTTATAAGTTAAGAGTTAATAATGAAGAGTGAAAAGTTAAGGGAGAAAACCGCTATGGCGGTTTTCTCCCTTATAAGTTCCGAAAAACAAGAAAAACTCACTTTCGTGAGTTTTTCTTTTTAATCAAATTACTTAGCTTCGTCAGCCTTCTTGACGATCTCTACACCGTCATAGTAGCCGCAAGCGTCGCAAACACGGTGAGGACGAGTATACTCGCCGCAATGTGCGCACTTAACAAGTCCGGGAGCTTCCAGCTTCCAAACGTTGGAACGTCTCTTATCTCTGCGGGCTTTAGATGTTTTTGCCTTCGGTACTGCCATGGTTACACCTCCTGGTCTGCGGAAAACCGCTTATCAAATATTTTTAATACGTAATTAAGATCCGTCAATCGGGGAACTTCATGGTTTTAAGCACATCCCAGCGGGGGTCGTGCTCCTTTTTAACACAGCCGCAATCGCCGCCCTTGAGGGACTTGCCGCAGCGTGTACACATTCCGGGACAGTCGGGATCGCACAGCACCTTAGAGGGGAACTCATAAGCGATGCTGTCGGAAAGCTCCTTCACGGGAGCTACTTTGCCGTTTTCCGCTATCAGATACTCGGAGGAATAGTCAGCGACCTCTTCCTCATTTTCAAGGGTACCCTTTGCGGCAACGGTGCGTTCAAAGGAAAACTCCAGCACTCCGTCCACCTCATCGAGGCAACGTGCACATTCGCCCTTCCAGGGAGCCGTAACATCAAGCTCCAGGCGGATATAGCCGGCGTTATCCACTGCTCTGCCTTTTGCGTGTGCTCCGCTCGGGAACACGACATCCGCAAGCGCCATCGGGGGTTCGTCGCCCATATCGGGAACGAAATCGAACTCAATATCGATGGTGGAAGCCTCTCCCGTTAAGAGAGCAGTAAGATCGATTATCATAATTGCCCTCCAAAATTGCACAGTAATAGACCATTCAAGAACAGCACAAGCTATTATACACACAAAAATTGCCCTTGTCAAGGTTTTTTTAATTTTATCGAAGATTTTATGCTGTTTTTTTCATTTTTTCAATCTTTTGATGCCGCCTTTTGTGTCTTCTGCTTTACTTTTGGTGCGATGCGTGATAAAATATAGCAAACCGTATGCTATAGGAGTCAGAAAATGGAACAGATAAAGGTTAAAAAGCTCTCCCCTCTTGCAAAGCTGCCCGTTTATTCCAGCGAATATGCCGCCGCCGCAGACCTGTTTTGCGCCGAGGAGGCAGACGTTACCGTAAAATCGGGTGAGACCGTGCTCGTGCACACGGGCATTGCAATGGAGATACCCGCAGGTTACGCGGGCTTTATATACGCAAGAAGCGGCCTTGCCTCCAAAAAGGGGCTTGCACCCGCAAACAAGGTAGGCGTTATCGACGCTGATTACAGAGGCGAGATAATGGTTGCCCTGCATAACCATTCCTCCGAGGACCGCACAGTTGAATGCGGCGAGCGTATCGCGCAGATCGCCATTGCCGCGGCTCCGCAGTTCGCTTTTTGCGAAGCGGACGAGCTCTCAAGCACCGTGCGCGCAGCCGGGGGGTTTGGATCAACCGGAACGAAATGACCCCTCGGGTCATCCTCGAGCTGTAAACCCGCTTAGATTCTTCGCTTCGCTCAAGAATGACAAGCGGGTTTACAGCGAAGGATCTCCGTTTTCCCAGTCCTCTCGGGTGAGTCCGTAAAAATATTCGTCAACATACCTGCCGTTATGGAAGTACATCTGCCTGTGCACGCCCTCCTCCTTACAACCGAGGGAAAGGTGCAGGCGCATTGACGCCTCGTTTCCTTCCATTACGCGGGCGTTGAGCTTATTCAGCCGAAGCTCATTAAAGCAGTAATCAAGGAGTATCGCCATCATTGTTTTGGCATATCCCTTGCCCATATGCCCATCGCAAACGGCAACGGCTATCTGGAACGTGCCGTGGCGCTTATCGACAGCATAAAGATCAAGCGAGCCTATTACATTACCCGCCGCATCCTCCGCCGTGAGGTTCATATTGCCCTTTGCCTTTGATTTAGCGAGGAAAGCGGCGAATCTCTCCTTTGCGGAGCCCTCGCATTCGGGCCCCTCTGCTTCGGAATAGAAATTGAAGCGCCTCTCGCTGTCAAAATAATTATCATAAAAGTGCACCCAGTCCTCTTCCCTTTGCGGGCGGAGAACAACTCCGTTTCTGTGCCAACGGTAAGCGGAAAGATCGTGTGCCATATTTCTCTCCTTAATATAATACTACCTTTGATATAATACTATATTATTTTAACATCATATTCAAAAATATGCAAGCACCGCGAGGTAAACTATGTACGACATTATTTTAAAAAACTGCCGTCTTTTCGACGGGGAAAAATTTTACGCCGAGCCTACAGACGTTGCTATCGAAAGGGGCAAAATTGCCAAAATAGGAAAGCTTGACGGCTGCAAGGCGGAATTTGTGCGCGACTGTACGGGGCTTACCGTTACTCCCGGACTTATCGATGCGCACGCGCATTTTGCACCCTTTGCGGGTATCGGAGTTGACCCTCATCTTGCCTGCCTGCCATTTGGTGTTACCGCTGTGCTTGACGCGGGCAGTGTGGGCTGTAACACGGTTGATTCCGTTGCAAATGCAATGTACACCGCGCCGGTTGAAACGCGCCTTTTTATGAACGTGTGCTCATCGGGTCTTAACAGCCTCCGTTCATATCCCGAGGATATTGACCCCGCAAAATTCGACAAAGCAAAGATCGAGCGTATGTTCGATAAATACCCCGACAAGCTGTGCGGTCTGAAGATACGAATGGGCAAGGAATGCTCGCTTCATCACGGCAAGGAGCCGCTTAAAGCCGCACTGGAGCTTGCGCACGGCATCGGAGTGCCGCTTTGCACCCACGTATCAAACCCCGACTTCCCCGCAGGCGAGCTTGCGGAAATGATGGGCGAGGGCGATATCTTTACGCATACGTATCAGGGCAGAGGTAATACTATTATTGACGGAGATAAGATCGATGCCCGCATTCTTCGCGCACGCGAGCGCGGAGTTATATTCGACGTGGGCGACGCTTGCTTCCACCTAGATTTTGAGGTATTTTCCGCGGCACTTGCAAACGGTTTTACACCCGACCTTATCGGAAGCGATATAACCGACAAGGGAGTATTCACCCCCGGAGTGTTTGCCCTGCCGATGACACTTTCAAAGCTCATTTCCATGGGAATGGACGAAGCGGACGTACTGCGCACGGCAACCTCAAAGGCGGCAGACATACTCGGCTTTACAGGCGGCAGGATAGCCGAAGGCAGAGTTGCCGATATCGCGGTATTCAAGGCAAAGCGCGATTGCGGCACCTTCAAGGACGGAAAGGGACATATTATAAATGCTTCTTACTACCTTGTACCTCAGCTCACCGTAAAGAGCGGAAATGTAGCTTGGTGCAATATAGAGTTCCGCGACGGCTTCTCCGAAAAATCGGGAAAATAATTTTAAAAAAGTATTGACAAACCCAAAGCAATCTGTTATAATAACCCTTGCTTTGGGAATGCTGCTATGGCTCAGATGGTAGAGCGCGTCCTTGGTAAGGACGAGGTCACCGGTTCAATTCCGGTTAGCAGCTCCAAAACAAAAGGCACTTCGCAAGAAGTGCCTTTTGTTTTGGAAATGAAGCGCACCTACGGTGCATGAAAAATGAAGCAAGGCCCCGCCTTATGAAGCGAGCCTTCGGCTCACGGATAAGTTAGATGCGCTTCGCTTCATGGCGGCAACGCCGCCGCTTCACGGAAGCCGCAAGGCTTCTGCTTCATATTCGCAAAGCGAATGCTTCATTAAAAACAACTAATAATAATTACTTGGAGTTTGACATGGTTAACGACAAACTTGCTGACCAATCCATGGATTTTTCCATTCATATCATCGCGCTTGTCAAGCAATTAAAAGAGCAACGTGAAAGCATTATTTCCAATCAAATAGGCAGAAGCGGTACTTCTATCGGTGCCAATATTCGTGAAGCAAAATACGCTCACGGAACGGCTGATTTTATATCAAAACTGCAGATCGCGCTCAAAGAAGCCAACGAAACAGGGTATTGGTTGGAGTTGCTATATAAAACGAACTATATTGGAGAAGAACAGTATAATTTCCTTGAATCAAAATGCAAATCCATACGCGCTATGCTTGTTTCCTCGATCAACACCGCGAAAAGCAACAACAAATAAACTTTATTATACACCTTGTAATCACAAGTCAAATGTGTGTCCTCCGGATAAAATTATGGAGGAAAACATAATGGAAAACAACAAATTGACAGCAAAAGAAATATTCGTACAGCTTACTATATTGCAATCAATGACTCCGACATGCAAACGGAAGACAAATTTGCTGCACATGGCACCGACAAGATTGCGGAACTTGTAGAAAAAGTACTTACAAGCAAAGAAAGTTAAACATTATATGCAAAAAGAGAGATCCCCTCGGGAATCTCTCTTTTTTATTTTATTCACTCCCCAAGCGGCAGATCCTCATACCCGCTCCAGCCTGCCAGGTGGCGTATAAGTACCGTCAGATCCCTCATTGTCGCGGGGGTACCGTCACCGTCTATATCTGCGGCTTCGATATTTACAAGCTCTTCATAGCCGTTCCAGCCTGCCATATAGCGGATAAGGATAACGGCATCCAGCATATCCACGCCGCCGTCGCCGTTTATATTTCCGCAATGAATAGCAAAGCGTGCGTAAAGGGTGATATCCTCGCTTATCGGTGTACTTACGTCAAAAGCTTCTCCGCCGTCCGATTCCGTAAACCATCCTTCAAAGCTGTAGCCTGCTTTTGAAAGCTCGGGAAGCGCTTCGACGGCATTTCCCTTTTCAACGATCATCGCATCGGGCGCTTCCGCATTACCGAGCGTGTCAAAGGTTACGGTGAACCTGGGAAGCTCCCATTTTGCCGTAAGGGTAATATTGCCGCCCGCAAACTCGGTAGCGGAGGTAATCTTCTCATCCCCTAAATACCAGCCCGTAAAAACGTAGCCGTCACGGCTTGCTTCGGGCAAGGTGCCGTAAGTTTGACCCTCATATTCATAACGGGAGTAAGTATCGCACTCGCCGCCGTTTGCATCAAAATACACCGTATTCGGCGCTGTCTGTCCGTACGCGGGAGAAGCAAAGCCGACAAGCTGACTTTCATCAAGCGAGTAGGTCTGCTCCTCTACCCTGCCGCTTTCTATGCATCCTATGACCACAGTAAAGCTTTCGGCATCCGCAGACGTAACGATAGCGCAGTTATCCCAAGTATACTCCGTGCTGTCCCAGCTGAAGAACGCAATATCGCCTATCTTGGGCATTCCCGCATCGGAGGCGTCCTCACGCTTTACAAGCTCAAGCTCAAGCCTGTTTGGGTTTGGCACGGCATATCCGTAAATGATCTCCTTGCCTATTCCTGCCTGACGCGCGCACCAAAGAACGAATGCCGTTCCCCAGTCGCCCTCATACGGGAGAGTGCCGTACCAACGGCCGTATTCCGTAAAGGTGTTCTCCGCGCTCGGCTCGCCCTCGCCGTTTGAGCCGTATTCATCCTCGGAGGCGCAGTATCCGACCTGCGACCTTGCGATCGCAACGATATCGAGAGCGCCGTTGCCGCAAAGAGAAATGTCAAGCAGATTACGGAAATACCGTCCGTCCTGATAAAGATATCTTGTGTTGAAGGCAGGCATAAACGAAACGGGCTCACCCGCAAAGTAAGCGCTTGTGTACGCAGGGCGCGCATAGCCGAGCACGTCGACCTGAGTGCGCGAAAAGCGCGTTACCGTAGCAAATTCGGCATAATTGCCGTGCACCACAAGCACGTTACTTGGATCGACCTTTGCAACAAGCCCGACATGGTCACTGGAGCCGTCAAGATCCCAGTCAAAGAATATCAGGTCGCCTATTTTCGGCTCAGCACTTGCCTTTGGGGTCATAGTCAAATTAAACGCCGTGGCGTTTGCGGCAAGAGTGCCCTTTAGCACCGTATTTGGTATCTGTGCCTGACGGGCGCAGTACGTAACAAACGCCGCGCACCAAGCGCGGTTTGCCACACCGTCCCACCAATAGCTGTATTCGTTATAGCTTTTTGTTCCGTCCTTGTTTTCACCGTGAAGCTCGTCAATAGAATCTCCCGAGCGGTATCCCACCTGCGAGAGCGCGACCTTTACAATATCGTATGCCATATCGCCCGTAAGCTCAACGGAAACAAGCTGTTCATAATACTTGCTGTTCCGAAAAGCCTCGGACGGCTCCGAGGGAGTTCCCACGTAAAACGGGTCAAGCGCCAAGACCGATACACCGGAAAAAGCGAGCACAGCTGCAACAAGCAGAACAACCGTTTTTTTAACCGAGCGCATCATTGCTGCCCTGCCGTAAGCCTGATAAGCTTTTTCATATCGTCGTCCTTTGCCGCCTTGTTACGGCGCTCGGCTCCGCATTTTTCGCATCTATGTATTATAATGAAGCCTTTTTTCGGATCGGGCTCACTGCGCACGGGGCGCATAATACCGCCGCAATCCGCCGCCCTATCCCCCGGCATAATATCAAGATGCAGGGAGCAAAGGCATTTCGGACAGTGATTGCGCGAGCTGTAGCCAAGCGGCGGAACCTCGTTCCCGCAGTTTGCGCATATAAAACCCGAATCGTTCTTTTTGAATCTTTTGTCTTCCATGTTTTTTACCCTTTTACGGACGAGCAATTCCGCCGTAGGGACCGGCGTCCCCGACGGTCCGTT
>JAZQFL010000180.1:0-2275 GCA_045539485.1 Eubacteriales bacterium | reverse complement strand
GGGCGGTCAAATGACCGAAAGGAGGTTAATAACATGGCTAACAACTACGAGGTTCTGTTCATCATTAATCCTACCCTTGCAGAGGATGAGATTAAGGCAGCTCAGGACAAGTTCATCAATCTCATTAAAGAGAATGGTGAGATCCAGGAGATCAACGAGTGGGGCAAGCGCAGACTTGCATACCCCATCAATGATATCCAGGAAGGCTACTACGTGCTTGTTTACTTCGCAGCAAACGCTGAGTTCCCCGCTGAGCTCAACCGCAGATTCAACATTGATGATGCAATCATGCGCGGAATGGTAATCGCACGTGAGTCCGCTAAGGTTCCGGAGACCGTTGCTGCTCCCGTTGTGGAGGAGACCGTTACCGAGACCGTAGAGGCTGCTCCCGCTGTTGAAGCTCCCATCGCTGAGTAATTAGGATCAAAGGAGAAACACAATGGCAAGTCTTAATAAGGTTATGCTGATAGGAAATCTTACCGCAGATCCCGAGCTGAAGACAACTCAGTCCGGCATCAGCGTTACTACTTTCACTATCGCAGTTCAGCGCCGTTTTGCACGCCAGCAGGCAGAGGGTCAGCAGACTGCTGATTTCATCAACATCCGCGCTTGGCGCCAGAACGCAGAGTTTGTTTGCAAGTATTTTGCAAAGGGTCGTCCCATTTTGGTATGCGGTTCTATTCAGACCGGATCCTGGACTGACCAGTCAAACCAGAAGCGTTATTTCACCGAGGTCGTTGCCGATGAGGTCGGCTTCGTTGACAGCAAGCCTGCGGACGGTTCCGGTGCCACTCCCATGCGTTCCGAAAATCTCGGTACACCCAGCTTTAACAATGCCGGTGCTTCCAAGTTTGAGGAAGTTACCGACGACGACAATCTTCCCTTCTAAGCACGATTAGCGGTTTTAACGTGCAACTAAATCAACTACCGCAGAATAGGAGTAATTAAGATGGATAGAAACGAAAGACCCGAGGGTCAGCGTCAGTTCCGTCAGAACAACCGCAGAAAGAAGAAAGTCTGCCAGTTCTGCCAGGACAAGATAGAGCACATCGATTACAAGGATACCGCTCGTCTCCGTAAGCTTACTACCGAGCGTGCAAAGATCCTTCCCCGCCGCATCTCCGGCACTTGTGCAAAGCATCAGCGTCAGCTGACCGTTGCTATTAAGAGAGCAAGATTTATGGCTCTTATGCCCTACATCAGCGACTAATAGAAACGTTAAAACGCCGTCCGACCGGACGGCGTTTTTTGTGTTATTTTGTTTTTAAGCGGTTATTAAAATCGCGTACAAAATCAATTGATTCCGCTTCGAGGTAAAACTCTTTGCCGTTAAGATAAGAAAGTATGCCGTCATCGCCGTTTTCGAAACGGACATAATACGAGCAAAGCGCTTGTGATGAATATCCGAGCGCTCTGTCCCCTTTGTTTATGCCGTATTTACCGTCACCAAGCAAGGCGTGTCCTGCGTGGGAGAGCTGTGCGCGTATCTGGTGTGTCCTGCCCGTAAACAGTTCAGCCTCAACGAGCGAAAAGCGCTTGCCGCGTGTAACGACCCTGCATCCCGTCTTTGCGTATTTTGCGGCTTTGGGGTGATTCTCGCCGAATACACGGACGTTCTTTGTTTTTTCGTCCTTCAAAAGATAGTTTTCAAGGAAAAACACGTCATTTTTGGGAACGCCGTGAACAACACACAGATACTTTTTGTTTATCTTTCTGTCACGGAATATGTCCTCAAGCTCACGCAGTGCGGCGGCATTTTTAGCAGCAAGCACGATTCCGCAGGTGTTTCTGTCAATGCGGTTCGCAAGAGCAGGTGCGAACGAATTCTCCTTTTCGGGATCGTATTCGCCCTTTCGGATAAGATAGTCCTGTATCATTCTTACAAGGGTTATCTTTCCCGCTTCTTTCGTGTCGCCTTCATGCACAAGCAGACCCGATGGCTTGTTTACAAGCATGATATTCTCATCCTCATAAATAATATTAGGGTCGGCTGTTACGGTCAGCGTAGGAGCTTCCTTCTCCTTTTCCGCAAAGTGCGGAGGGGCAAATACAAGAACGACGTCGCCCTCGGAAAGCATTGAGGAGATCTCGGCACGCTTGCGGTTTAATTTGATTTTTTTCTGCCTTATCAGGCGGTACATCATCGGCATCGGCATTGCGGGCATTGCCTTGGTAAGGAATTTATCAAGGCGCTGTCCAGCATCGTTTTTGCCTATGTTGAATTCAAACATTATTTGGTTCCGAAAATTCTGTCGCCCGCGTCACCGAGACCGGG
>JAZQFL010000179.1:0-2299 GCA_045539485.1 Eubacteriales bacterium | reverse complement strand
TTTGAATCTGATTTTGATAAGATATCCGATTTTATAAAGAAGCATATAAGCAGTCAAAAAAAGCTACGTTGGCTTGCGCTTGATAATGCGGCAAAGATATTTCCCGCGTCAATGAGCCGCAACTGGACCAATCTTTTCCGCCTCTCCGCAACGCTTGACGAAGAGGTCGATATTGCTGCTCTGAAGCTTGCGCTTGACGTGACCGTAAGGCGCTTTCCATCTATTGCGATGCGCGTAAGGCGCGGACTTTTCTGGTATTATCTCGAGGAGGTGCCGCGCGCGCCCGAGATACTTGAAGAAAAGCCATACCCGCTTTCGCGTATGCCCTTTGACGATATAAGCAAATGCGCATTCCGCGTTATAGTTTATGAAAAGAGGATAGCAGTCGAGTTCTTCCACGCACTTACAGACGGCAACGGCGGACTTGTGTTCCTTAAAACGCTTGTGAGCGAGTACCTGTATCAGAAATACGGCGTTAAGGTGCCTGCGGGCAACGGCGTGCTTGACCGCCTCGAAAAGCCGAATGAAGCCGAGCTTGAGGACAGCTTCCTTAAGTACGCAGGTCCTACTCCCGCCTCGCGTGCGGACAGCAATGCCTTCCGCATAAAAGGCAAAAGGGAAGTGGACGGCTTCCGCACCAACACAAGCTTCATTCTCGATGCCGATACGGTCAAAAATGAGGCAAAAAAACGCGGCATCACCGTTACGGCGTATCTTACCTCCGTTTTGATGTGCGCCGCTGTGCGCGTGCAGGAAAAGCGCGTGCTCAATAAAAAGAAATATATGCCCATAAAGGTGTGCGTGCCCGTTAACCTTCGCAAGATATTCCCCTCGCGCACGCTTCGCAATTTTGTGCTTTATGCAACACCGGGCATCGATCCGCGCCTCGGTAAGTACAGCTTTGATGAGGTGTGCGAGATAGTGCACCATCAAATGAAGCTGCAGATAACGGAAAAGAATATGGCGGCAATGATAGCCACCAACGTAAACAGCGAAAAGCCGCTTGCAATGAAGCTTGTTCCGCTTTTTATCAAGGATATCGTAATGAAGATGATATTCAACGCGGTAGGCGAGCGTAAGTCTTGCTTCAGCTTCTCTAACCTCGGTGCCGTTAAGATGCCCGAGGAGTTCACGCGTTACGTGGACAGGCTTGATTTTGTGCTCGGTTCGCAATCGAAGGCGCCGTATAATACCTCTGCAATAACCTATAACGGCAGGCTTGTGCTCAATATTATCCGTAATATTGCAGAGCCCGTCCTTGAATACGAAATATACCAAGTGCTCCGCGAGCTCGGCATTATGCCGACAGCGGAAAGCAACACGAGGGGAAGGGAGTAAATATGTATTGCGTAAATTGCGGCATTAAGCTGTCGGAAGGGCAGAAGTTCTGCCCCGTTTGCAACACAAGGGCATATCACCCCGATCTGCCTCAGTCGGATGCTCATCCCGCTTATCCCAATAAGGAATTTCAGTCCGAGGAATATAACAGACGGGGACTCTTGTTCGTTATCAGTATACTGTGGTTTATCCCCTTTGCTTTGCCCGTGATATTCGAGCTTGCGTGGCATGCAACAGTAACGTGGTCGGGGCTTGTTGCGGGCGGTGTGCTCCTTGGGTATATTATTCTAATTTTGCCCTGCTGGTTCAAGCACGCTCCGCCGATAATTTTTGTCGGAAGCGATTTTGCCGCTATATTGCTGTATCTCTTGTATATAGACCTTGAGCAAGGGGGAGGGAATTGGTTCCTTCCGTTTGCTTTCCCGGTTACGGGTGTCCTTGCGCTTATTTGTTGCGCGGTGGTTTCGCTTTGCTGCTACATTCGCCGCGGATATCTTTATATCTTTGGCGGGGCATCCATTGCTCTGGGGCTCTGGACGGTGCTTATTGAGTTTTTGATCTGGGTAACCTTCGGGATAGTGTCGCCCGTGTTCTGGTCTGCATGCTCGTTTACAACGCTGTTTGTTATCGGTATGCTGCTTATCGTTATCGCGATAGTTAAGCCGCTGAAGGAATCCTTGCGTAAAAAATTCTTCCTTGGTTGACAGATAAAATATCCATTCTTTCGACAAAAAAACTTTTTTAGAATATTTTCCAAAAAGGCTTGACATCCCCGTCTTGCTGTGCTATAATCTATCTCGCGCCAAAACGAGTTGACCGGTTCTCCTAACGGAAGCCGCCGTGCCTTTCTCGGTCGGTATAGCCTGTCAAAACGAACGCGCGTCTGGGTGTGGCGCAGCTGGTAGCGCGCTACCTTGGGGTGGTAGAGGCCGCAAGTTCAAGTCTTGTCACTCAGACCAAA
>JAZQFL010000178.1:0-3585 GCA_045539485.1 Eubacteriales bacterium | reverse complement strand
AGGAGTTGTCTTACCAGTTTGTCTTCCTAAGACCGCTTGGCCTCCGACTTCTCCGTTTTGGCGATCTTGACTTATGCGAAGTACGCCTTAAGTTTTTCTGTGTAGTCACAAAGCTCCCACGGAGCTGCAATGTCTTCTCTGCCTATATGTCCGTACGCGGCAAGCGGAGAATAGATCGGACGGCGCAGATCAAATCTCTTGATGATCGCCGCCGGACGCATATCAAACAGCTCGTTTACAGCCTTCGCAAGCTTTTCATCGTCATATTTACCCGTTCCGAACGTATCAACGCAAATAGAAACAGGGCGCGCAACTCCGATAGCGTAAGCTACCTGTATCTCACACTTATCCGCAAGTCCTGCGGCAACTATATTCTTTGCTATATGACGTGCCGCGTAGCAAGCCGAGCGGTCAACCTTTGTCGGGTCCTTACCGGAGAACGCGCCGCCGCCGTGACGTGCGTATCCACCGTATGTATCGACAATGATCTTTCTTCCGGTAAGTCCGGAGTCTCCGGCAGGGCCTCCGATTACAAAACGGCCTGTGGGATTAACGTATATCTTGGTGTTTTCATCCATCAGCTCAGACGGAACTATGGGCTCTATAACGTTCTTTATAAGATCTTCTCTGATCTGCTCCAGGGTCACCTCGGGGCTGTGCTGTGTGGAAATGACTACAGTATCAACGCGTATGATCTTATCATCATCATACTCAATAGTTACCTGAGTCTTGCCGTCCGGACGGAGATAATTCAGAGTTCCGTCCTTTCTCACGTCGGTCAGCTTCTTTGCAAGCTTGTGAGCAAGGGAGATCGGGAGCGGCATAAGCTCGGGGGTCTCGTTGCACGCGTAACCGAACATAAGTCCTTGGTCGCCCGCTCCCGTGTCAAGCCCGTCCGTATCTTCTCCCGCCTTTGCCTCATAAGAGCGGTCAACTCCCATCGCAATGTCGGGAGATTGCTCGTGAATAGAGTTGAGAACCGCACAGCTGTCACAGTCAAAACCGTACTTTGCTCGGTCATAACCGATCTCTCGCACGGTCTCTCTGACAACGTGAGGAATATCAACATAAGCCTCTGTTGTGATCTCGCCCATTACCATAACCAGACCTGTTGTGCAGCAGGTCTCGCATGCAACACGTGACATAGGATCCTGACGCAGACATTCGTCAAGTATCGCATCTGAAATTTTATCGCAAATCTTATCGGGATGGCCTTCTGTGACCGACTCCGAAGTAAAAAGCTTCTTACTCATTTTTCTGTGTCCTTCTTTATAATATTGTAATTTTTATTTTTTCACTTAAAAAAAGTCTCCGAGAACCCCCGGAGACTTTTGATCTTCTCCGCTTCGGGAAGCAACGCCTTGTGTTAAGAATTATTTTCTTCTTGTTCTGCTTCTGCGGCTTCGGTTGCCGCCTTTATTTTGTCACACAGCTTTGTAAAGAAGAATGACGCAACAGCTCCGCCGATAATGCATATAACGAATATCGCCACATTTTTAAAGCTTGTAAACTGATCAAACGGAAGGATCATCACCGTTGTTGCTACCACAAATCCGAGCACGCAGTGAGAAACTATCGAATGGAACTTATTAAAAATAAGCTTCATTACCTTTGAAAGCAACAAAAATGTTGCAAGTATAGCAAGACCAAGCGGGATCAGCACTCCAAAATCAAGCTTTGAAATGCCCTCGGACATTTCATCATAGAGTCCGAAGAACATTATAAGAGTAGACGAGCTGAGTCCCGGAACTACAAATCCGAGTCCCCACAAAAGACCGCACAGCAACCACGCAAAGAAGCCGGGCTGTATTGTCACGATCCACACGTTTTTGAAGACATAGAACACCGCCCCAATGAGTATGAATGCGGAAACGAGAGAGATTATCGAGAACTTATTTCTTCCTTTTTCTCCGGCTTCCTTCCATATATCGGGAATAGTTCCGAATATAAGACCGACAAATACGGCAAGTACGATACCTTCGTTAAGGCTGAGCAACCAATAAGTGACGCCCGAAAAGCCCACAAATCCGAGTGCTACGCCCGAACACACGAACAGTAACATAAACCAATGTTTTTTGATTCCCTTTATCGGGTTTGAAAGAACTTCAAGCAATTGATTATATATACCGAATGCATAGCATAAAGTTCCGCCGCTGATGCCGGGAAGTATTGCTCCGATTCCGACAAGCGCCCCTTGAACGATCCAAAGGACCATTTGTATCAAGGCATTTCTTTTGAGTTTCATTTTTTAACTTCCTTTAAAACAAATTGGTATCGTATTATTATACACCGAATATAGCGTTCCGTCAAGTCATATCTGAATATTATTAAAACTTTTACTTTTTTTCAACTTTATTAACCTATCTTTATGCTTCCGCCAAGCACGAAGAAGATTATGATAAGGGACGCAACCGCGATCGCGCCGCCTATAGCCACAACGAGAACTGAACGTACGCGTGAATGTGTATGTACCCCGGTATCTGCCGTCTTTGCTTCTGCCTTGCTGATACCTGCACGTCTGAGCAAAGTACTCACGGGCTTATAAAGGCAAAGCACAAGTGCCGCATTTAGTATTGCTTTTATGGCGTTGAATGGCAACAGCATTTTCGGTATCAGATCTACAACTGCGGCCTGTGACACACCCATATAATAAGGTGTTACAAAAAGGTTCGCCACCATCATTACCGCAACCATTGAAAGCGCGGCAGACGAAAGAGCTATGATCGCACCCGTAAGTGTTCTTTTAAATCTGTAAATAAGTCCCGCAACGCCGACAAACGTTACGCTGCTGAGCAAATTCATAATGAGACCGTAAACGCCTGTAGTGCTTGTAGGATACTCAAGCAGCGGAACGAGGATGGCAACCGCAACTCCCGACACAGGTCCAAAGAACATTCCCGCAATTGTCATTATAACGTCCTTGAAATCAAGGTTCAAAAACGAAACGGGAATATGGATAAAATGTACAACGTACGCAAGAGCGGCAAAAAGTGCCAGCGCAACGATCTTCTTTGTATTTTGAGATGTTTTTCTCTTATCGGACATAAAAAAATCCCCCTTTTATTCTTTAAGGGAGAAGATACATATTTTTTTCGGATACACTGACCCCATATCTTCTCTCATCCGGACTTTACCGTCGGCACAGGAATCTCACCTGTTCGGCACCTTTTCGGTGTTCGCGGGCTTTACCGCCGGTATGGAATCTCACCAATCCCCAAAGATTACTTTTCAAAATACGCCGAGTACCGAAGTACCCGGCGTATTTTTATTGTTTGTTTATGATCTTAAACTAAAATTAGTCGATGATCTTGGAAACAACACCGGAACCAACGGTTCTACCACCCTCACGGATAGCGAAACGGAGTCCCTCTTCCATAGCGATAGGCGTGATGAGCTCAACGGTCATCTCGATGTTATCGCCGGGACGGCACATATCTACGCCGTCAGGAAGCTGAATGTTACCGGTAACGTCGGTAGTTCTGAAGTAGAACTGAGGTCTGTATCCGGATACGAAGGGCTTCTTACGTCCGCCTTCCTTCTCGGTAAGGCAGTAAACCTGTCCAACGAACTTGGTGTGGGGCTTTA
>JAZQFL010000177.1:0-3554 GCA_045539485.1 Eubacteriales bacterium | reverse complement strand
CTGTATGACTTTCTGTTGAGCGTGATATCCGCGGTAACGAAGCTTCCGGCCGCGTTAGCGAATTTAAGCTTTATAAATGCTTCTTTGTCCGTATCGGACTCAACTGTAAAGGAAATAGAGTTGATGTAAACATTATTTGCTGCTTTGTTTTTGATAGTAACGGTTCCGACAGGTGTTTCCTCGATGCGGTTTAAGAGAAACTGGTCGATAACGGCATGATCCGTGGTACGCACACGTTTGAATATAACACCGATCTCCATAGTTTCCGCAGTCGCTTCAAATACAAGCGAGCGTCTTACGGATTTTTGGGCCTCGTATACGGATGTTCCTTCGGTTTTATTTACGGAAACACAGGTGCCATCACCGCCCTGTTTTCTTGCAAATATGTATGTGGTGGCGGTTGCGGTAGCGTTAACAAAGAGCGTAAGCTTATAGGTGCTTCCGACCTTAAGTCCGCTTACGGTGGTATAAAGCTCGGTGTCGCCTGTAAGCTTTGCTGCCTTGAGCCCCATTGTTGCAAGGGGGCTGATCTCGGCAATTCCGTTTACGGTAAATCCGTCAAGAGTGCCGTTTTCAAAGCCGCAGTTTTGAATTTCAATACCCTCGGAAGTGCCAAGCTCTTCTGCGGGGATGTAGTAGAATTTATCGTCGATATGACCGCCGCGCTCTATAAGCACGCTTTCAAAATTCTTTATGAATTTGTCAACGACATCGGCGATCTGCATGCGCTCTTCAAGCTTGCCCGCGTGCATATAGTTGCCTTCCTCACAACCGGGAATGGGGCGGTTGACAAGCACGCCTTTGCCGTCCTGCCAGATGACCTTGTTTACGTCCTCGGGCAATATCTCCATACCGTTCATAACGCTGAGTATCGTTAGCGCTATGCCGCAGGTCGTCTCACAGTCATAGCCTGCAAGGGAACCAATCTTGCAGGTCTTATCATAATCGCCCTCGCCGTAGAGAAGGTCGAGTATCATAAATCCGCAGTTTATGGTTGTGTTGGAGCTTCTGGTGTCGCCTTGTACGTAGTACTTTCTTTCAAGCTGCTTGTAGGCAACGCGCCAGTCGGAGGGGTATTTTTCGTGAAGCTCGTAAAGCTCGTCAATAAGGTCAAGCTGCCACGAGCCGTCGGGGAACACCTTGGAGGATTCTCTTATAAGCGTGTTAATATCGCTTTCAAAATACGCCATTGAAACCATTGCGGCAAACATCTGCGCAAAACCGAGGTTGTCGCGGTCGCCCGTGACCTGTCCGAAGGTTTTCGCAAGGCTTGCCGCAACCTCGGGCATACCTGCCGCCGTCATACCGAGCGTGTCGGTCGCAATGTAGCATTCGGTATTGTAGCTGTACCAGTTGCCGTACTCGGTGTTGCCCGCAAACTGAGGTAAAAAGTTGTTGCGGTTGATAAGACCGTAAGCGCCGACCTTCTTCTGACCGCCGCCCATATCCCAGATATCGTAATCTATCCAACCGTCGCTGACTACCTTGGCGCTGACGGTGCCGTAGGTCTCGTACATCTTTTCAAGGCTGTACTGGTTAAAGACGTCAACGCTGAAGTCGTCGTCCATCCATACCTCGTTTGTCCCCGTTTCGGAGTTAATACGGAGCTTGTCTCCGTGCTTCATATTTTTTGTGTTGCCTGCGTAGGGACCGTTCAGGAATTCGTACCAGCTGTCGGGAAGTCCTACTATGCATCTGCCGTTGGAGAGAGTGGCAAACTCATTTCCCGATACCATTCCCACAAGCTGTGAAAGAAAGCCCGCGGTGGTTTTGGAGCGGTAGTCATCCTTTGAGATGATCTTATAATCTGTTTCCGGATATGCGGGGTTGGGAGCATTGGGGTCAAGCGTTACCGCTTCGGTAGTAACGGGTGCGGTCGTATCAACGCTCGGGTCGGTTGTGTCACCGGCGGTGCCGTTTGCACAGCCCAAGGCGGAAAATACCGTCAAGGCCGCAAGTGCGCCGCAAGCCGTTCTTTTAATGAGATCACTCAGTTTATTTTGGTTTAGCATAAAATTTCTCCTATTTTTAGCGTGAGAAAACAAGTTAACAACTATATTATAGAGCTTTTTCGTGTGCTGTGTCAATGATAATAGGGGTAGAATATGGGAAAAATTCCGACGTTGGCACGGAAGGTGATTACAAAAAAGTGTTGACAAAAGTATAAGCCTTTGTTATACTAACTGCAACGGGGCATTAGCGCAGTTGGGAGCGCACAACACTGGCAGTGTTGGGGTCACGGGTTCGAATCCCGTATGCTCCACCAAACGAAAATCCGTTCACGAAAGTGGACGGATTTTCGTTTGTATTATTCATTTTTCATTATTCATCATTCATTATTCATTCAGTGAACGGACAAAATCCCCCATACACACCACCGTGATTGACAAATCTGCAAAAATGTGCTAATATAATTCGGAAAACAAAAAAGCACGCCTTAGCGTGCTTTGGAGCTGGTGACGTGACTCGAACACGCGACCTGCTGATTACGAATCAGCTGCACTACCGACTGTGCTACACCAGCGTATTTGTTTACAACAACGGTATTATACATTGTCTTGCGCGTTTTGTCAAGGCTTAAAGCGCAAAAACAGCTTGGAGTAATTATGGAGCTTTGCAACATTTCAACCATTAAAATGATACTTGAGCATCACGGACTGAAGATGCAAAAGTCCCTCGGTCAGAACTTTCTTATCAACCGCGACGTGCCGTATAGAATAGCCGCATCGGTGGAGAATGCCGATACCGTGCTTGAGATAGGCCCCGGAATAGGATGCCTCACAAAGGAGCTTTGCGAGGTAAGCGAGCGCGTTATCGCCATTGAGCTTGATAGGGGGCTTATTCCCGTGCTTGGCGAAACGCTTGCGGATTACGATAACGTAACGGTAATAAACGACGACGTGCTGAAGGTAGACCTTCACACCCTGCTTGCCGATAAGGGCAGGGTAGCGGTGTGCGCGAATCTGCCGTATTATATAACCACGCCTATTTTGATGTATCTGATAGAAAGCGGACTTAACCTTTCGGGTATCACCGTAATGGTGCAAAACGAGGTTGCACAGCGCCTTGCATCAAAGCCGGGAAGTGCCGAGTACGGCGCTGTTACCGTTGCCGTTGCCGCATACGGAACCGTAAAGAAGATACTGCACGTTCCTGCGGGCAACTTCTATCCCGCGCCCAAGGTCGACAGCGCGGTAATTCAGATAGTCCCGCATGAAACGCCTCTTTGCACTCCGAAGAGTGCGGAAAAGTTCCGCGGAGTTGTACGCGCCGCATTCGCACAGCGCAGAAAGAAGCTTTCGAATGCGATCTCCTCCGCTTATCCGAACGTGCCCAAGGAGAGGATAGCCGATGCAATCGAAAAGCTCGGTCTTTCCACCGACGTGCGCGGAGAGCGCCTTTCCTGCAAGGAATTTTCCGATCTTTCGGATATGTTGTTTGATTGATAAAACTCCCCTCGGAGTGATCCGAGGGGAGTTTTCAGTCTGTCGAAAAAGTCACCCTAAGGGGTGACTTTTTTGTGTGGATATGGTATAATTGAAGCGAGAAAAGGC
>JAZQFL010000176.1:0-7815 GCA_045539485.1 Eubacteriales bacterium | reverse complement strand
AAGTCCTGTCTCCGCAACCAGTGAAAAGACCCAGAATCAAAGGATTCCGGGTCTTTTTTTGCCGTTTTTTACGTTTTTTCGGCTTTTCTCTGCTTCTGAACGATGCCAATCTATTACCGTCAAGGCCTACCTTTTTGGGCGGCTCAGTGTCGGCCGAATGAGTCGGCCGAAAGAATAATGCTTATAATTTTTCCATGAGAAGGGGATTTGTGATACCGGAATATCAGCTTATCATATATTCTTCTCTCTCGGCATCCTCTGCGGCGATTATCGAATGCAGTTTTCGGAGGAATCTTGTGGTTTTTGTTTCAGCCGTTCTTGTTCTTTCCGCAAATTCTGTTGCAAACTCACCGCGAAGAGAGTCGTCGATATATTCAGCGTAATAGTTAAGCAGGCATTCCGCGCTCCGCATTACTTCCGGATCATATTCTATTTCCAGCTCATAGTCCACTGTTTCCAGATATGTATTTTCCGATAACGAAGCAAGAATATCGCCCGAACAGACAAGCTCTGTTTTGCGTACGTTCATTTCCCCAAGTAATCTTACATCTTCAAGGCTCGAACAAGCTTCATAAAAACATAGCTCCCTGTTCGTTTCTTTGTAGTTATCGCATCTTAATTCAAGCAGCTTGCAATACTCATCATAATTGAGCATTATACGCATTGTACATTCCCTCATATATTCACCTCCATTCACCATAGCATTGAACCAAACAAACGCATCATAACCACCGTGAATACCAAAGCTCCAGTGTAAGAGCATGCATACGTCTCATTATCCACATCAACGCCAAGCTGACACATCGTCACGAAAGCGGGGGTGCTGGTCATTCCTCCCGCAATCAATGACGGAAGTCTTTTTCTCTTCTTGCGGCAGATCGACAGCAAAGCGGCAATAAAGATGGGGGCCATAGACATTATAATGCCGTATAGAACCAACTTCCAATGCAATCCGCCGTACAATTCAATTCCGGCGGGAAGACCGTTGCCGACGAAAAACAACCCAAGTCCAAGCGTTCTTAAAGCAGTTAAAACAGCTTTATCCGCACACTTGTGCGGTGCAAATTTTATAACCGATTTTCCGATTGCCATTCCCGCCAACAGCATCCCTGCCGTTGAACCAAGCGCCGTTCCGAGTATCGGTATACTTAACTTTCCGATAACCGTACCAGCCGTCGCGGCAAGTCCTATCTGAGCTATCCCGTGATTCTTATACAGCCGTTCCGCCTTGCGCACTTCGACCGAATCATCGTTTTCGTTTATATATTTCTTTCCGCACAACTGTACCGCAATGACTGCAATTAACACGCCCCATAAATAGGATGCACCGTACCCGATCACAGCCTCCGATGCCACATGTTCGCCAAGCTCGCAAACCGCAGACAACCCGGGAGTTGTTGTCAAAGCGCCGCAAAGCACCCCCGCGAGGGTTGCCGCACTCAGCTCGGAATCAAAAAGATATACGATGGCGGCAACGGCAAACGCAGACGCAACCATCACCGCCCCGCCGAAAAAGGCACGCAAGCAGCCGCGCTTTTTTAAATCGATGGAATAGCCCGTTGATATGCCGATTGCAGACACAAACAAAGCAGAGCCGATGCTTGCAAGTGTTTGCATATTCGTTTTAAGCTCCGGAATACACTCTGCATAGCAGCTTCTCACAAGCAGTCCCGCCAAAACCGAAACAAGCAACACACCCGCGGGGCCAAGGGAGATACCTTTGATACGTATTTTTCCAACAACGAGCCCCAATGCAATTGCAAAAAACGCAATGGTTTCCACACCAAACAGCTCCGTCATCTTCACTTTTCACCTTCTGATCCAACTTCTCAAAAATTACTCTTCCTTTTTGCCCTGAACATATATCTGATTTGCGTATACGCTTGCTCCCGCTACAAGAACGCCCTGCGTTACAGCCGTAAATATTGCAGATGCAGTTTCCTGTAGTCCGGATATATCCGACGTTTCAAGCACCCAAACCGCCGATAATACGGTTCCGAGGATACCAAGCACAGCGGGGATCCACTTATCGGGCAGCTTGCTTTTCTTAAGTCCTACTCCGATAAAATAGAGCACCGGAATTAAGATAAGAAGCTCTGTTTTAATATAATCCTGATAGTTCATCATTTCTCCTTTCTCAAACGAGTATCAGTCCTATGACAGTCGAGATCAGTCCGCCCGCCAGCGCCGAAATAACAGCAGTAACGATCTGCTGCATTCGCTGCTTGGGTGCGGAATCCATCTCGTCTATCTTTCTTTCGTTCCTTGCCAGATGCTCGTTTGTGTGTTTTAGTTCGTTTGCAAGAGTTACAAGTGTTTCGTTCATAGAACGAATTTCAGCCTGTACCTCCTTCATGGCACTCATATCGCGCTCAAGAGTTTTTATCCTCTGCTCGTGAGCTTCGATGATAACCTCAATATCCACAGTTATCCTCCTTTCTCGGCTGTAGCTATAGTATAAAATTTAACCCTGACAAAAACTGTCAGGGTTAAAAAAATAATACAACCTATCGGAAACCTTTTTTCGATAGGTTGTATTTTTATGCCGCCCGTGCTAAAATGGGATTAGATGATTCTATCCGACGCTCGCGGAGGTGCATTATGAAAAATTCAACACGCCTAATTTCCGCCATCCTCGCCGCTATTCTTTGCGGCGCTTTCCTCGCGGCTTGTGCTAATAATGCAAATCCGCCTGTAACGGAGGTTACGACAGATTTGCCTGTTACAACCGAGGCTGCGGTTACAACCGAGGCCCTCGTTACTACGGACGCTCCGATTACAACTGAAACGCCGACAGCTGAAGCTACGACTGCCTTCGATGTAACGCAAGACGCAGAAGCGCCGCTTTATCTTGGGGAGGACGGATACGTTCATTTTAACGGCGCAAGCACTCTTGTGCTTCCAAATGGGGGCGGAAGAATTGTTTTTGAAGGCAAAAATGCAGCCCCCGTTTTTGTAACGAAAACCCTTTATGCTCCGCGTTCGGGTTGCGCACAGGCAGAAGAAGACGGTAATCTGACTATCATTTTTGAGAATGGGGATAAATTCAAAACGTCTGTGTCGGCTTCGGATAAAACCGTTACATATTTCTCCGATAAAATTTGCGCAATCGCCGCAAATGATTCGGGATACGTTCAGATTATATCTACCTCCGACGGCGGAAAAACACATTCGCAATTCGAGCTGGAGATAGGGGATAAGGTTCTTTTCGATATTGGTTTTGTTTCCGATAAGGTTGGATACTTGATAATTTGCGAACCGTATACGGCGTTGATGGGTGTACATTTTTATACACTATATAGGACTACGGACGGCGGAAAGACCTTTACCTGTGTAAACGCCGATAAAACGGCAAATGGAGCTATCATCAGCGGTGAAATTCATTTCATAGACGAGAATAGAGCGTTCTCCGGCAAGAACGAACGCCTGTTCGCAACTGCCTGCTTCAATTTGGCTGAAGGTGCAGATGCAATCTGGTATAACGCGCTTGAAAATAATTCTGCATTCAATTTCAAGCTTCCAACAAGCTTTAATTGGATGTCCAATGCTAACGCGCTTGAACCGTATTTTGAGGGGGATGTAGGAATTTGGCCCGTTGAAATTCAGGTGGAAAACCAAATATATTACTCGTATTTTTACACCACGGACGGCGGGCACACGTGGTTGATATATTCTCCCGAAAATCCGGACATCGTCTTTGACGATATAAGAGGGGAAACAAGCAAATATCCTTCAGGAATTTAAATATCACCATTCGCCGGCATATGCTTTATATGATATCAAAGAGTCAACTTGAAAACTGCTGTTCTCAAAATATACTGTCGACGTAGCAAATTGCCTAATATCATATTTATCGGGATCCAAATATGTATCAAAACCATCACAGCTACTAGAACCCATCAAAACAGAGTACTCAGCATAACCCAATTCTTGCTTTATCAAGTTGCAAACTTTTCCGTTGCCGTAAATTCCTACTTTGTATGATTTAGGATTGTTTGTAGGTGTTGAAAAGAATTCGTGGATTTTTTTAAAATAATTCTTTATAACTATCAGCTGTGATTCGGTTAAGTTCATATAATCAACGCAAAAGAAAATTGCGCTATTCTCGCTCTGTCCGACAGCTGTTGCCAATTCTATTGCTTTTCTTGCATGGTTATCGGTTTTGTTAATCGAAAATGCCGAGTCAAAAGATTCGTTCGCTTCGCTCAAGAATGACAAAAGGGTATTCCGTAGCGAAGAATCTTGCGGTTGGCATTTTCTTATCTTAATGACATTCCCCTTGACCACGGCACCATAATAAAACTTAACCCTGACAAAAACTGTCAGGGTTAAAAAAATAATACAACCTATCGGAAGGTTTTTTACCGATAGGTTGTATTTTTATGCCGCCTGTGCTAAAATGGGATTAGATGATTCTATCCGACGCTCACGGAGGTGCATTATGAAAAATTCAACACGCCTAATTTCCGCCATCCTCGCCGCAATGCTCTGCGCTACGGTTTTCTCGGCATGTGCTAATGGCGCAAAGCCGTCTGTGACCGGCGTTACGACGGATGCGCCTGTAGCGGACGTTACAACGGAAGGCACCGATACAGCTTCACATACATTGCAAAACGAGGAGTTTGACACAGTCCCCGACGATACAAAAGACTCTGCCGACGTGGGCATATTCGCGTCTGTGCTTTCGGGCAAAGCTGCGTATTACGAAGATGGAAAGGAACAGTACGTATTAAAGGATTCCGAATTCGTAGGGTTCAATTATACTCAATATGTTATGCTGGATATGGACGGTGACGGAGAATACGAATGTTTGTTACGTTCTCAGCAAACTGTTTTGATACTGTACGTAAAAGAAAACGAAATACACGGTTGCACTTGTGGGTTCAGGGCAATGGATTCTGTGTATGAAAACGGGACGTTCTCGTGGCACGGTTTTTCCGAATTGGATGGCAGCGAAAGCAGTGGACTTTCAAAAATAATAGCATTTACTCCAAAGGGTATGAAAAATGCAAGTATATGGCGGGTGGATGCTTACGCGTCGAACTCTCCGCGATACTACATAGGAGAGGATAACAAAGAGGTATCCAAAGCCGAGTTTGATGCATATAAGATGCAATACGCCGCAAATACGGTCAAGTGGATTGATTACTAAGAGAGAGCTGTCTTTAACTAATCGTAAAATACATATTACATAAATATTTCCTGATAAACCAGTCTTGCGCTATTCCCCCTCTGTTTTTTTATTTCAGGACTAAACTGACCGATATAATAGTGGGATATCTCTTCGCCGGCTTCATAGGCAGCACCGGCGTTGTTACTGTTTTTCCATATATCGATCACGTAGTATTTGTAATAATCATATCTCAATTCATATATCATATGCATTACCTCAGCTTGGATAACTTGCTCTTTTGTTATGACTTCAGAGTATTTGTTTATATCCAGATACCTCTTTACAAGATTCAATGTTCGAACGAAAGTCCATTGAATACAGCCAAGACCAAATCCAACTCTGCCTTCGCCTATTCGCCATTGGCCATTGGACTCGCTATTAAGCGAATTTAGAATATTGTAAACTTCCAAAACATCGACATCACAAATGTTCTTTCCATTATATTTATCGTCATAAGCATAATTAGATATCATATATTGCATATAATCTTGGTTATCCTCGAAATTAGTGTAACAGTTTTCAAACTGCCCTGCAGTTCCTTCGTGGACAATATTTCCTATCATACCTGCAATAAATGGAAGCGAATACTCAGCTCGAGCCAACGCTAAAGTGACAGCAACCGCCGCATCCTTTACACCCGCATGGAGAATTGTGGTAGGACAATTTCGAATACTATTAATAATTGTATGAATCGAAAAAGGTGTTTTATCTCCCGGAAGCGCTGTCAAAAACTCACCCGCTTCAGCCTTAACGAAACAATCAACAGGTACATAACCAACATCGCCTTCATATTCTATCTTAAACCATCCATTGCCATCCACATCGCTTTCATATACTATCTGATTTTGTATCAGTCTTACCGTTTGATTTGGCTGAAGCCAAATAAGATTGAGTTCCGAGTCTTTCATAAAGTTATCATTATCTGTATACGGTGTTGTTCTAATTTGGGTTGCTGTCTTTGTAATAAGTGTGGGGTATTCCAGATATTTTCCTTCACACCATCCAAATACGTGTGTTTTATCGGTTGATTCACCGTATACAGCATACCATCCCCCTCGTTGTGGAACATCATTTACCAAAAGTAGTGTGTCTCCGTATACAAAATTACCTTCAACTTCAGCATCACTATTAGCTGAAGAATATATATTCATTGTAATGTTATACCTCGGAATAGCCGTCACTTCTCTTTCAAACTCGAATTCGGGGGTTGCGATAACTACTCGAGTGAAATTATCTGCAAGTACATAACCTATCATTCCGTTATATAATACTTGGCAAAACTCCTTGTCTCCTGCTTGTATTAACTCCGTTTTTTTCAAAGGCAACACTTCTTCATTTGAAGGGCCAACAACAATATTCTCTCCGTTGTTATCCTTGAGTATTGCTTCCTCTTCGTCTACTGTATCTACATATATATAGCTATTTATCCGAGGGCGCAAAGCATCAATTGGCTTTTTAACATCAATCAACAGAGAACCGTTTGTGACGCTTCCGTCACATGCATGTGCTGTTATAATGGCAATACCTACATTGTTTGCAGATACATATCCCGTATTCAGATCTACCGAAGCAACGCTTTCGTCACTGCTTGTCCATAAAAGAGTCTTTACAGATGCATTTTCGGGAGCAACTGTGGCAACACACTGATAAAACTCTCCCGTAAACATAAGGAGGTTTTCTTTATCAAGAGTTATGCTCTCAACGGGAACAGTTATAGGTACTACTTCATCATCGGGCACCTCCGGCGGGACATAGCAGAACTTACAAACATTCTCTTCGGCAGATGCATTCACACAAGGGCATCTTCTTTCACACTTTGTACAGGTAAAGTAAGTGGGATCCGGCGCGGGGGGAGCGGGGGGCTCCGTTACGGTAACCGTTGCGGAATCGCTTGCGCCGGTGGGGATGGCGGCGGTGACGGTTGCAGTGCCCACGCTGATGCCGGTTACATTGCCGTCATCGGATACGCTTATTATGTCGGTATCCTCCGTACTCCAGGTAACGGGCAGATTCTGATTATTGGATACGGCTGCCGTAAGTCTTACTGCCTTGCCGACCTCAAGTGATGCGCTTGCAGGGGAGACAGATACATCAATATCGCTACCGCACTGTTCGCAATAATCATATCCGGCGATGAACCTATTACCGTTATGTACTTTCACGCCGCAAATAGGGCACTCAGGGAGAGCGTTGTAGCACTCGCAGCACACTTTTTCGATGGACGATTCGTTGCCGCAATGGCACTCTCTTCCACACTCGGTGCAGATAAAGCAATTCTTTACGGTGATGAGCGCAGAAGTTTTTGCGCCGCCGGGGATGGTGGCGGTGACGATTGCGGGTCCTGCCTTTCGTCCTATCACACTGCCGCCGGAGGATATGCGTATTATGTCTGTATCCTCGGTACTCCAGGTAACGGGCAGGTCCTGACCGTGGGAGACGGTTGCGGTAAGCGAAATGATCTCGCCGACCTTGATCACGCTGCGCAAAGGCGAAACGGATACGGTAAGCGCGCTGCCGCAAGCTTCGCAATAATCGTAATCGGGATGGAATCTGTCGTGATCAATTACCTTCTTGCCGCAAATGGGGCAGTTGTGGAGTGCGTTGTAGCAATAGATGCAGACCTCCTCTATGGACGATTCGTA
>JAZQFL010000175.1:0-5667 GCA_045539485.1 Eubacteriales bacterium | reverse complement strand
CCTACGTTTACTATAACGAGCATTGCATAGCCTTCAACGGCGCGCACACACCTATGAAGATAAACCGCGCCGCTTTTGATAAGCTGCTCGATTTCGTTACCGTTTTCCCGCATTACTTCATCGGGAGCAATGCAGACCTGCCCATCGTCGGCGGTTCCATCCTCACCCACGACCATTTCCAGGGCGGACGCTATGAGTTCGCCATGGCAAAGGCGGAGGCGGAGATGAAGCTTACCTTTGCAGGTTATGAGGACGTTGAGGCAGAGATAGTTAAGTGGCCTCTTTCCGTTATCCGTCTGCGCCACAACGATAAAACACGCATTGCCGAGCTTGGTGAGAAGATACTCAACGCTTGGCGCGGTTATACCGACGAGAGCGCATTCATCTATGCGGAAACCAACGGAGAAAAGCACAATACAATTACTCCCATTGCTCGCCGCAGAGGGGAAAGCTATGAGCTTGACCTTGTACTTCGCAACAACATAACCACCGAGGAGCATCCCATGGGCGTTTACCATCCCCATGCCGAGCTTCACCATATAAAGAAGGAAAATATCGGCCTTATCGAGGTCATGGGTCTTGCGGTGCTTCCCGCTCGTCTGAAGGCGGAGCTTGCAAGATGCTGTGAGCTTCTCGTTTCGGGCGGAGATCTCCGCGCCGACGAGCTTACCGAAAAGCACGCCGAGTGGGCAGAGAAGATAGCAGCCGAGCACGGTAAGTTTGCAAGCATAGAGGAAGCCGATGCAGTCCTCCGCGAGGAGGTCGGCAAGGTATTCTGCCTTGTGCTTTGTGATGCGGGTGTATACAAGTGCACCGCTGAGGGCAGAGAAGCGTTCAAGCGCTTTGCCGATAGCGTAAACGGTTAAAAATCGCATAAAATTTGCAAAAACCCTTGCAATTTGGGTAAATGTATGTTATCATACTAATCTGGTATGACATTTCGGGGAAGTCCGCACCCTCTCAGGCGGAGTTCCGCATTAAATAATTTCGTGAAGAGGAGGTGTTTTCGGTGCCTAACATTAAATCCGCAAAGAAGCGCGTAAAGGTTAACGAGACCAAGGCGCTCCAGAACAAGATGTTTAAGTCCAGACTTCGCACTGCTATGAAGAAGTACGCAGTTGCAGTTGAGTCCGGCGACAAGGCAGCAGCTGAGGTTGCATACAAGGATGCAGTTAAGCTCATCGACCGTGCTGTTTGCCGCGGCGCAGTTCACAAGAACCTTGCAGCCCGCAAGAAGAGCCAGTTTACTAAGGCTCTCAACAATATGTAATTATTAAAATTGGACCCACCGGAAGTAACCCGCCGGTGGGTCCAATTTTTCTGCGGCAAGATTTGGCCGCGGACGATGACCGCCGGACCTGCATTTTTCGTTTATTTCTTCTTTTTGCGTAACACAACTCCAACTGCGGTGCCGAGGACGGCAACGGCGGCGGCTATGCCCGCGATAAGGGGCACCCCTAAGCCTTGGTTGGGTTTTTCGGGAACGTCGGTCACGGGCGCGGTACTGTCAGTTGCGGAAGTATCATCCGTTGCGGGGTCGGCAACCGGTTTGGTGACGGGGTCGGTAACGGAAGCATCTGTCCTTATGAGGTTGCCAATAAGCCTCCATTCAACTATGCCGGGAGCGCCGTTTGCGGACACCATAGTGATTTTTATTGCGCTTGTTTTGATCTTGTCGAATTTATAGGTAGTAAAGCCGTTTGCGCTTTTTGCCGCAAATTCATCCTCGTGGCTTACCTTAACGAATGCGCCTGCGCTGTTCTTGTAGTAGATCTCAAAGCTCTTCGGCAGCTTTATTCCGCCGTTAGAGCCCTCATCCTTATACCACAGTATCTTACAGCCCTCAAGCTCTACCTCACCGTCAAAATCATACTGTACCCAGGTGTTTTGCAGTATCTCGCTCGATTTCCAAGCGGTCCAGCGCTTTTTTAGCTCGACTGAGCCGTCGTTCAGATTATGTTCGGAGTCAGAGCCGTTCGTATACGACGCGCTCGGTGTGGCATATTGCTCCAATGCTCTTTCGATCGGCTGCTTCTGCACGTACACCGTCATTGCGCCGAGCTCTCTGTTCTGGCGTGCGTAGAAGGGAATAAGCGTCCATTCAACGGCTCTTTTTTTGCCGAGTCCGTCGGTAAAGCCCTTAAACTTCAGGGTATACATATCCTTGAGTCCGTAAGGGTCTGCCTTGCCGTCAAGCGAGTCGGTCCACACAAGCTCGGCGCCGCTTTCCTTATCTATATACGCGAAGAACACGTTGAAATCGTTATCCGCACTCTCGGCACAGTAAACTATAGGTCCGCGCTTTACGGCGGTGCATCCCACGTTTGCACTTACCTGCCGGGGTGTCTCCTCGTATGTGACGGGCATAGAGAAATCAAATTCGATAACGTCCCCGTCCTTCCACTCCGCTCTCCAGCTGCAATATCCGTCCCAGTTTGCCTCTACTTCCTTGGTAATACCGTTTACCGTGAGTACTGCCTTATCCGTCCACTCGGGAATGCGGATCTTCATTAAAAAATACGCACTGCCGTCGAGCTTAAGGGTGATCTTGCCCTTGCCGCTCCAGGGCATATTGCTTTCCATTAAAAGCGTCACGTCGGTGTCTACGACATTTATCCTTGCTTCGCTTGTAACGTACTGCTCAACGTATATCGTATCCGCGGAGTATTTGTAAAGATATTCACCGAAGGACAGCACCGTGCGCGTCAGATTTGGGGGACAGCAGGCTGTGCCGTACCAGGCATTTCTGTCCATTTCCGTCACTATTGCCGTGCGGTTTTGGTAGTAGAACTTGTTTCCGTCAAAGTTCACACAGCCCAGCACTGTGTTGTAGATATCTCTTTCGGTCATATCCGCGTACTTTGCTTCGGCATGAAGCTTACCCATTGCGCGGTTCCACATCATATTGGCAATTCCCGCACACGTTTCGCAGTACGAGGTCTTGTTGTTAAGCTCGTATTCGCTGTCAAAGCCTTCGTTTGACTTCCTTTGTCCGACACCGCCCGTCACGTACTGCTTCGTATACACAACGTCCTGCCACAGGAGGGAAAGGGCACGGTTGTATTTTTGTGCGTAATCGCGGTTAACGGCGGCAAGCTCTGCCATTGCCGCGTACATATACTGCGCTCTTACCGCATGTCCCACAGCGTCATACTGCTTTTCTACCTTTGCGTGGTCCTGACGGTATTCCTTCATATCGCCGACAACCGTTCTGCCCTCGTAATCGCCGCGCACCTCAAGGAAGAACGCCGCAAGCTCCGCGTAAATGCTTGCATTCTTCTCGTATTCTCCGCCGATATCCTTGCAAAGGCGGGCAAGGCGCAGGAGCGCGTATTCGATCTCCTGATGGCCTGCTATCTGCTTTCTTTTGCCCTCGCCGTTTCCAAAGGTGGCGGCAATATGGTCTGCGCATTTTATCGCAACGTCAAAAAGGCGGGTATCCTTGCCGTCCGTATATTCGTAATGTGATATCGCCGCCTCAATAAAGTGACCCATGCAGTAAAGCTCGTGCTTATCTACGTTAGAGTACTTTTCCTCGGCGGGATTAAGCGTGTAATAGGTGTCGAAATATCCGTTTTTCTCCTGCGCATCAACAAAGTAGGGTATCCACTCCTCCAGCTTTGCGGCTATCTGCTTCTGCGCCGTAATTATTTCGGCATCGCCCATTGCGTCAATGGAGAGCGCCACGCACATACTCTCCAGCACCTTGTGCACGTCGCTGTCAACGTAAAACGCGCCCGCAAACGCGCCGTAGCTCTCGCCGCGGTGCTTCTTTGCCGCATTTTTTATGTTGGACATACCGCCCTTCGCGCCTTCCACGTTCTTTATGGCGGTGGGAACGACAACGCATATCATCTGCTTTATGTATTCGCGGAAGAATCCGCCCGTTATCTTAACGTCGGTGTATGGAACCGACCTGATGTTTTCTATCATTCCAAAGGGTCTTACAACGTTCACCGCAGCCTTCACCTCATAATCGGAGTTTTCTAATTTTGCCGTAAAGGTATATGTGCCGACGGTCTTGCCGTCATAATCGGGGCAGGACCAGCCGCTTACCTTGGCTTCCGTCTGTTTTACTGCATCAAGCCCGCATTCGATAAGCTCATTGCCCGAGGGGGTGCGCACCTCAAAGGACGAACACTCAAAAAGCTGCTTATAGGTCCTCAGCCCAACTCTGCCCTTGTCAAACAAGGTGTGCTCGTTTTTGTAGAGGAGCTTGCCGTCAAGCCACACGGCAAGCGTGTTTTCGTACATAAGCGCCTTTAATTTGTAATCAACGTTAGGCTTATAATCGATCGGAACGTTCTTTATGGCATGCCACGAGTTCAGCGCGTAGCCGACTGTCAGCGCGTAGCTTGAGCCGTATTTGCCGATGCCGACGTAGTATCCGTGGTAGGAATCCGCGTTCGCGTCGGTAACGTTTGCCGCACGCAGCATAATACCGAAGTTGTTGTCGGGCGCGTTTGCTGTGCCTCTCAGCGTGGCTTCGACCACAAAGTTTTCATATTCTCCGCCCGTCAGCGCCTTCACCTTGGCGGATTGCTTATTTATCTTTATTTTTCCGTCCGCAAAGGTAACTGCCGAGGGGTCAAAGAGCGTCCAATCGCTTTTTTCGATTTTTGCGGTGTGCAGCTTTTCGGATTCTGCTGTATTCTCGCCCACAAGGTTCACGGTTACGGTAGATGGAAGCTCCTTAAGCGCGTCCTCATACGAGGTGGTGTATATTACCGTATACGGTCCGCCCGCATCGACGGAAAGAATGCTGTTTTCGTCGATATCCTCTGCGTGTAAGCTTACACTTCCCGCAAAGCAGGGAATTGCAAGCGCAGCAGTTAATACAAATGAAGTGAATCTTGCGAAAAGCCTCATAAGGTAATTCTCCGTTTTTCAGAGTATCTGTTTGATTTTATTTTATAGTTTCTATTCACAAAAGTCAATCACATTTTTGAGAAGCAAACAATTGTGTAGTTTTTATTGCAAAACGCGGGGGGATATGGTAAAATTACGGAAAAGGTACAAATTTTCATTAAAACGGAGTCCGCTATGAGAAAGTACGAAGATCTGAAGTATATTCATGAAAACACCCTTCCTCCGCGCGCACATTACATTCCGTATGATTCGGCAGAAAAGGCTCTTAAAGGAGCAAGGGAGACATCTGCGTATTACAAGCTTTTAAACGGGGATTGGCAGTTTAAGTATTATTCCCGCGATGTAGACTGCCCTGAAGCAGTAGAGGAATGGGATAATATCACCGTTCCCTCTTGCTGGCAGTCCACAGGCTATGAAAAGCCGTATTACACAAACGTAAACTACCCCTATCCCGTTGATCCCCCTTACGTGCCCGACGATAACCCCGTCGGTGTTTACCGTAAGCTTGTGACCGTTTCCGAAGCTGAGGCGGCAAAGGAGAACTACATCGTTTTTGAGGGTGTGTCCTCCTGCGTGGAGCTTTATGTGAACGGTGCATACGTCGGTTTTTCCACGGTAAGCCACAGCACCTCTGAGTTTAAGATAGACCTTAAGGCAGGCGAGAACGAGATAATCGCAAAGGTCTACAAATGGTGCGTCGGCAGTTATCTGGAGGATCAGGATTTCTTCCGTTATAACGGTATTTTCCGCGTCGTGTATATCCTCTCCCGTCCCAAGGGACACCTCTTTGACCTTGAG
>JAZQFL010000174.1:0-3908 GCA_045539485.1 Eubacteriales bacterium | reverse complement strand
TCCAACGTCCGACTGTGCCCCCAGGCGAAGCCGCTCAAAGACCGCACTCGCATCCGTGTGGCGTATTACCACCGGCTTGTTGCAGCCGTAGGCATCGAGCAGCGCGGCAGGCAATCTTCCCCTTACGTTTATCCACGTTTTTTCAAAGGGATCGTCCTTGTCCGCATAGTACTTGTGGGACAACTGATCCCCAAGAAGATAAAGATCCCCCTCCGATACGGTATAGGTCACCCCATCGCACCCAATATATCCCTTGCCCGATATTACGTATTCAAAGACAAGCACGTTGAAAAGCGTGTTTCCGTCCCGCTTTCTTTCCATATAATAATCTTTATCGGGGTAGGTTATACCCATGCTTTCCACGTACAGCGGGTCGGTGGTTTTATACGGGCGCGTGTGGCTGTAAAACCTTTCTTCCTTTTGTGTGCGTTTTGTGATAGAGTGCATTTTTGCTTCCACCTTAAAAAAGTGTATCAATGCTATAAATATTTTAATTGCATATTTGCAACAAAAATGATAACATATACTCAGACAATAGTCAATAGTACAGTAAAAATATGTATTTTGGAGGTCAAGCTGTATGAAAGAAAATAAGAGAGGCATATTTGCCCGTCTTGCCGCGCTGCTAATTGCCGGCACGATGCTTTTATCCCTTGCCGCGTGTGCGGGTAACACACCCGCAGATACCACGGACCCTGCTTCCGATACCACCGAAGCCCCCGTTACTACCGAGGCGGCAACCACGGAAAAGCAGTACGTAGCACCCGATCTGTACTACGATTCCGCGGAGTTTACCATACTTGTTACCGCTCCCGTTTCAAACGGTGTTAACCCCTTTGTGTATGCGGATTCTCAGCTTGTGCTGGATAATGCCGTTTATATGCGCAATACCGCCGTTGAGGAGGAGCTTGGCGTTAACATCAACGTCATCTTTGAACACGGCGACGGCGTTGCATCCAAGCGCATTGCCGCAGATGCGACAACTCAGGACGGCGCATACGATGCAGTCCTTGCGGCGGCATATGACGTTGCGGCTATGGCGCATCAGGATTACCTTGCCGACCTCTATGAAAACGACCGCCTTGACCTCAGCATGTCATATTGGGATCAGGCGGCAAAGGAACAGCTTACCATAAACAAAAAGCTGTACTTCACCACCGGTGACATCAGCTTCAACGATAAGGAATACACCTTCGCCGTTATGTTCAACAAGGAGCTTGCAAAGGACAAGAGCGTCGGAGACCTTTATTCGCTCGTTGAAAGCGGCAAATGGACCTTTGATGCATTTGCCGAGTCTGCCCGCAAGGTATCCGAGGACCTGAACGGCGATGACGTTCTCGACTCCCGCGATATGTACGGTCTTGTGCTTTGGGACGATACCATCCTTCCCATGCTTGCGGCATCGAACGTGCGTATCCTTACTCTTACGGACGGAGTTCCCGAGCTTACGCTTAATAATGAGGTAACGATCGACATTATTGAAAAGTACGTCGGTCTTGCAAAGGAAAACTGCTCCATCAACTTCCAGCACATGACGGGCGGAGTTAAATGGCAGGATATGTTCACGGGCGGTCAGGCTCTCTTCCTTCTTGAATACTTCAAGGCGCTGCCTTATTTCCGCGATACAAAGCTTGATTACGGTCTGCTTCCTTTCCCCAAGTATAACGAGGAGCAGGCAGAATACCTCAGCGGTATCTCCGTATGGCACACGTCCTTCTACGCTATCCCCGAGTTTGCAAGCGATGCGGAATTCTCCGGCGCTGTAACGGAAAGCCTTGCCGCACATTCCGAAAAGCTCGTTACCCCCGCATATTACGAAAAGACTCTTGTAGGCCGTTACGTTCACGATGAGGACAGCGGAGCGGTGCTTGATACTATTTTCGATAACCGCGTATTCGACCTCGGCCTTTACTACAAAACGGGCGGTCTTAACTCCACGCTTATAATCATGCTCCGCAACAAGCAGTCTGATTTTGCCTCTCAGTACGCCAAGGTTGCAAATGCGGCAAAGCTTCAGCTTGATCAGCTGAAGGAGAAATTCGGTATAGAATAAGGTGATGAATATGAAAAAGATCATTCGTTTTGCATCGTTATTCCTTATGGTGTGTGCGCTTGCCTCCTGCAGCGGCACGCCCGCGCAGACCGAGCCCGTGACCACCGAGCCCGTAACCGAGCCTCCCGTGCCCGAGATCCCCTTTGTGCTTACGGGAAACGCGCTCTTTAAGGACGGAAATCTGACAGCCGAAAGGGGCGGCGGCGCTTCCTTTGCTCTTATTGAAAACGGCTGTACCGATAACTTCCGCCTCTCCTGCGAGATAATTATAAAGGCGTCGGGAATCGGCGGCGTTATGCTCTTTTCCGACGGTGAAGCCAACGGCATATACCTTGCGGTGGATTGCGGCGAGCAGACCGTATCTCTCTACCGCGTTGAAAACAATATGCGCGAGCAGCTCGGAAGACGCAAATGCACCTTTGAAAAGGGTGCTCGCGTTCCGATAATCATCGATTACAACGAGGGACTTTTGAAGCTGTATTTTAACGAAAATCCCCTTGATACCGATCCGTACCCCAAGTTTGAGCTTAATGCGGGCATTATGGCGGCGAAGCTGAAAAACAAGGGCATCGGCTTCCGTATGGGTAACGGAATTGCGGATTTCTACAACATTTCCATTACCGATGCGGCTGAAAAGTACGACGGCAAGACCTACACCAACCCCGTTGTAAAGGGCGCAGACCCCGACGTGCTGTTCTATGACGGAACGTACTACCTCTATCAGCGCATCCACGGCGGCAACAGCATATTCTCCGTACGCACCTCCAAGGACCTTGTAAAATGGTCCGAGCCCAAGGTAATGTACGAAAAGGATAGCGACAGCGCTCTTTCGGGCTATATGAGCCCCAACGTGTTCCACTACAACGGCAAGTTCTATCTTGTGTTTGCCGCAAAGCATCCCGATGTGGGCAATCACACTCTTTGGTGCGCGGTAAGCGATACGCCCGACGGAATGTTTAAGCACGCAACGGGCAAACCCGTGCCGATACATAACGATAAGCCCACGGCGGAGATAGGCGGCCATCCCTTTATCGACCCCGATACGAATAAGCTGTACCTCTCCCTCGTTCGCTTCGGCGGCGGCAACCACATCTGGCTTGAGGAGTATACTATAGTAAACGACCAGCTCGTTCCTGTGGAGGGTACGCTTACATGGTGCATTTCCCCCACCGAGAGCTATGAGATAGACGAGTTCGGTAAGATATCCGAGGGCGGCGTTATAATGAAGCACAACGGATATTACTATATGATATACGCAAGCGGACATTATAAGGGCCACTACGGTGAGGCTTACGCTGTTGCGGAAAACGTGCTTGGCCCCTACACCAAGTACGTAAATAACGATATCCTTACCTTTACATCGCAGATGGACGGTTGCGGAGATGCCATATTTACCACCTCCCCCGACGGCAAGGAGCTGTTCCTTGTTTACCATATCCATTCTGCTATCGGTACCGTTGAGCCCCGTATGACCTGTATCGACAGAGTCAAGTTCGTGCCCGACCCCAACGGCGGACCCGATATACTCACGGTTTATGGACCGACTAATACGCCCCAGCCAAGACCGAGCGCGCAGTAGGCGCGCAGCGATATAAATCCCTTGCGGGATTTGCGATATGTTTGGTATACTCGCCTTTGACGAGTATACCAAACACGATATTTGCCTTCGGCAAGCGATATGTCCTGCGGGACATAAGGGATTTATATCATATCGCATCCGAACGAATGTGAGGATATATCGCATTCGCGAAGCGAATATATCGTGCCGAGCGATGCGAGGTATATCGCCAATAACATAAAACAACAAAAAGACGCCTGCCCAAGATCCTTCGCTTTGCTCGAGGATGACAAGGGC
>JAZQFL010000173.1:0-6475 GCA_045539485.1 Eubacteriales bacterium | reverse complement strand
CCCACGTTTTCTCCCTTTTTCAGTATTTCGTGTGCTTCGTTTGCTTTTTCCATGGGAAGTACCTTGTATACAGAAGGCTTTATTTCGCCGCATTCAAATTTAGGCCAAACCTTTTCCACAAGCGAGGAAAGGATATCAGCCTTTTCTTCTACGCTTCTCTTTCTTAACATACTGCCGACGAGATGAAGTCCGCGCGTAAGAAGCGGGCGGAGCTCGATATTTGTTTCCGTTCCCGCAAGAGTGGAGATAACTACCCAATATCCACCCTCTGCCATATACTTGAAGCACTTTCCGAGCGTTTCACCGCCAAGGCAGTCCATAGCAACGCTAACGGGCTCGCCATTTGCATCAAGCTCGGCAAAAACATCCTCAAGCTTTTCCTTTGAGGTATCTACAACAATATCGGCGCCAAGACATTCAATGCTTTTTGCTATCTCCGCGCTCAGCACGCTTGTAACTACCTTTGCCCCGAACGCTTTTGCAAGCGGAATAGCCGCGCTTGCAAGTCCGCTCGCGCCTGCGGCTATGTATAACGTTTCACCCGCCTTCAGATGACCTTCATAAAACAAATTGAGATATGAGGTAGCATAAGCCTCCGGAAGTGATGCCGCTTCAACTACCGACAAGCCTTTCGGTATCGGCATTACCATATTATACGGCACCGCAACCTTTTCCGCATATCCGCCGCCGCCAAGCAGTGCGCAGACCTTATCGCCAATTTTAAAAGTTGATCTTTCAGCGGCAAGCTTGCCCATTTCGATAACGGTACCCGCAACCTCAAGTCCCATCCATTCGGGCCAGCCCTTGGGACTGGGGTATTTTCCGTTTTTCTGCAATATATCCGCGCGGTTTAGCGCCGCCGCCTCAATATCAATTATAATAGAATCATCGTTGGTCACCGGCTCCGGAACGTCAGACCAAACCAATCTTTTATTTTCATCAACAAGCATTGCTTTCATAGCTTTTATCTCCTTCAAAGCTCAATATCAAATCCGCATGCCGCAAGAGTTGCTTTATGCACGTACAGATCGTGCTCATAGGTATACGGATTCTCCCCTTCTCCTCTTATCATTTTTGCGAAATCGGTGAGCATATTGATATATCTGTGCGCCTGCGGCTCGGGATACACCTCATGGTGAACGTCGTGCCACGAAGAGGTCTCGCCAACGTACGCTTCCGTAACGGTCATCGGATTCTCAATCGGCTTTATCTCAATTGTACCGTCGGTACCGCAAACAACGAACTGACGCCTGCCCCATCCGTTTATTTCAACGGATGACGTGCGCACAAAGCAGGTGCCGTCATCATACACAAGTGATGCACTGCAGTTATCGGGAAAATCGTAGCCGTTTCCTCCCGTGCTTACGTTAAAGGGGACGATCTTTTTGGGCTTGCCCTTTATCTTTACGATGAGATCAATGAGATGACAGCCGAATATGTACATCGTTCCGCCCTTGAATTGCGAAAGATATTTTCGAAAATCTGCTTTATGCTCCGTGCTCATCTGTGCGTCAATAGTATGTATCTTGCCGAGCCTTCCCTTTTCTATCTGCTCCAAAGCATACAGAACACCCGGATTGTATCTGTACATATATCCCATCTGTACGGCGAGATCTTTTGCCTTTGCATCCGAAAGCAGCTTCTCAAACTCCTCAAAATTTTCGCCTGCGGGTTTATCCAAATGGATATGGAGTCCGCGGTCTATCGCCATTTGTCCGTAAGAAACGAGATTGGGTACTGTTGTCTCTATCAGCACAGCGTCAAGATCGGGAATTGCAAGCAGTTCTTCAACCGACATAAAAGGCATATCCTTGTATACCTCAAGCTCCTTCCGTTTCAAGTAACCGTTATCCTCCGGAGGTACCGCAACGCCAACAAATTCGAACAATTCAGGTAGGCGCTTGCAATCTGCCGCCTTTGCCGCACCGTGATTGTGACCTATGCCTATCTGACCTATTTTTATCTTTTTCATAAATGCTCCTTACCGCATCTGATCTTCTGATTCAATTTTGCTACAAACACCTTGATTTGTAAATAGCACAAACGATATTATTTAACCAAAATGATACAAATCAGCTCGTTTTGAATTGACATTTTTTACGACTTGCTGATATAATAACACCGTGGGGGGAATGAAATGGCTATAAATTTAAACGAGCTCCGCATCACGCGAATATGCGGTGTCTATAACATAAATACGCAAAGCAAAAAGCGCGTCACAAGAAACAACCGAAAGCTATGCGCTATAACCTTTAAGCTTGCCGGAAAAACAGAATATATCTCAAGTCAAAAAAGATATATATGCGATCCGAATAACATTTTGCTTCTTCCCAAAGAGAAGCCTTACACTTACGAAATACTCGAGCTGGGTTCCTGCGTATCCATTGAGTTTGAGTGTATCGGTGACATTGAGGATTTTCACAGCTTTAATGTTGCCGACAACACGGAATTACGCAAGCTGATATATAACATCACACAGCTTTGGAAGGCAAAAAGCAGCGGATATATGCTTTCCGTATTATCTTTGTTTTATGAGTTTCTGCACGTTCTGCACCTTTCCGAAAACGTGGATTACGGCATCCGCAAAAAAGAAGCGGCGCTTGCTCCCGTTATCGCGTACATAGCCGAGCATTATGCCGACACCGACATTACCAATGAAAAGCTTTCCTCGATCGCCGATATGAGCACCGTATATTTCCGCAAGCTTTTTACTCAGCTTTACGGAATATCACCTATGAAGTACCTCACAAACATACGCATAGAAACCGCAAAAAACCTTCTGCTTGGCGGGAATATGTCCGTTTCTGATGTTGGAGAGGCTATAGGCTTTTCAAGCGTTTACTCGTTTTCCCGTGCTTTCAAAAAGCATACGGGTGTATCCCCGACCGATTTTTCAAAAAACAGTATATACTTTCCATTTTAAAAAGAAGGCTGTGTACAAAAACACAGCCTTCTTTGTTAATCTATCAAGGTTCCGATCTTATCCACGGATACGCGGATGGCGGGACGAACTCCGTACTTGGAATAATCGACCATCGTTCCGCGGTAATTTACCGTACCGTCGTACTCTATCTTTGATACCGTGCTCTGGCTTGAGCCGGGGGAACGGAGCCAATACCAGCATCTGCCCGTGTTGCCCTCTTCATCAAGATAAACACCCACGGAATTTACGTAGGGAGTGGGCACTCCGTATGCATAATCCTTACCGACAAGATACTTTTCAGCTTCAACGTTGGAGAGAATGAACACCCTGTCCTCGGTATCCTCACCGCCAAGCGTACCCTGCGACGGAACATCGGGATTTTCAAGCTTTACTGTCATTATCTGCTGCTGTTCGGACGCACTGAAGGCAGCTGCAAGAAATTCTCCGTTAAGATACGAACGGAGATCCGAAGTCTCCCACGTAACGGAAGTATGCTTTGAGTGGTATTTCTTAACTTCAAGCACGTATTTTGAGATAAGAAGCACGCTTTCATCGTCAGCCTCAAGCACCACCCATTCAATACCGTACTTTGCAACACCGTTATGGTAATGATATTTACCGAAGGTGACTTCATCTCCCGCGCTGAGTCCGTAAAAAGGAACGGTTGCGAGATACTCCTCACTGCGCTTGTAATCGCCAAGGTCGCGGAACACATCCGCCGCCGCGGCATAATTGCAGTTTTCATAGTTTTTCACCGCATTTGAGTAGCTTACCGCGGGAATGATAAGCTTAAACACCGCAAGCGCAATGCAAGCAAGGGAAACAGCGGCTATCAAAGCGATCTTAACAAGCATTACCGCCTGTGCCTGTCTTTTCGCCTTTTCGATACGCGCTCTACGCGCGCTGTCTCTGCGCGCCTCCTCGTCCGAGAGGCGCTTTGCTTCCTCTGCCTTTTTGCGCTCGGCTTCCTCGGCTTTTCTCTCTGCCGCCTCATACTCGGGAGAAAGACCTCCCTCGCTTAAGTCATCCTCTTGCTTTGCCGCCGCTTCGCGCTCCTCTTTTTCAAGCCTTTTCTGCTCCTTGCAGATAAAGTCCGCAGTGTCATTTAAAACCGATTTTTCCATGTTGTCCGCATAGGAAAGCGCGGCAAGATAATCTTCGTCCTTCATCGGGTCGGCGGTATTCCTGCGCTTGCAGGAGTGGATGATATTGCCCGTAATGTGCTCTCTGTCCGCACCGAGACCGAACTTTGCAATATAAGCACCGAAATGAGCGGCCGCAGACGGGGCTGTTTTGATTATAGCCTCAAAAAGCCTTATCGCGCTGTAGAAATCATCGTGTATAAGATAGCGAAAGGCGTCCGTATAATGCTCTTTAAGCTCCTTATCCGCATCTTTCGGGAACAGCATTTTTGCACCGCATTCCTTACAGCAAAGGACCGCTCCGTTTAATGCTATCTCAGCACCGCAGGCGCGGCAAACAGTTAATTCCTTATTCTTCCTCATTTTGATCTTTCCGTATCTCCGCACCGGTGGGTACGGTTATTTTGTTATCTGCTATCCTATCAAGCTTTCCGAGATACACGGAGCCGTCGTCTCTTTTAACGAAAATGCCTCTGTATAGGGGGGAGTAGCTTCCCCTGAAAACCGTATAAAAGCTTACAATATAAGTGTTATCCGTTTCCTTAACACCGTTTATCTCAATCTCCGCACTTGAAGCCTTGACCTGACCGACCGCAGTATACCCGCCAACCCTTGAAAGATTGGTAAAAACCGTGCCGTCGGTGTGGGAAACCGACTTACCGCCTCCAAAGGAAGAATAAACGATATATTCAAAATCCTCGTGCGGTACAAGAACGGATATCCTTGTTTTCGGGTACTTTTTTTCCGCCTCGGTTATTTTAGCGGTATTGCCCGTATATTTGGAGTAGCCTGTGCTCACAAGATAAGAGAGTATTCTGTCCCTATAGAGAGAGGCTACGGTCTTTGGGTCAGAAAAAGGTGTAAGCTCCGCTCCGTCATCCGTAAGGAGGGTTATTATCTTAATGAAGCTTTCGGTGGAAGGATGATCGGTTCCGTGATCGGCTATTACCGATTCACCGAGAAAGTTTTCAACGCTTGCTTCGTTTCTGATAAGCGAGCATGAGCACAGCATAATTACAGCAAGCAAAACAGCTATCGCTCTTTTCACGGATATCCTCCCTTCCCTTAAGTTTTACACAATTGCACAACATATATATTATATATATTGTCGGATTTTGTGTCAACAGAATTGAGAAAACTTTGAACTTTGTAAGCGTTTTTATATAATTCTATTGACAAATTATTAGAACGGTGTTAAAATGAAAACGTAAAGGAAGGTAAGGTTATGAAAAAAAGTATATATTCCCTTGTTTTGTCAGATGCTGTAATTGAGGGCATCGACCGTATGGCTTATTCAATGGGCATAAGCCGCTCGGCTCTTATAAATAATATCCTCGCGGAGAAGGTGTGCTACGTTACGCCCGAGCAACGAATGGCGGACATTTTCAGCACGATTGAAACGCTGATACGGGGTACGGGCGAGTACCGAATAACCTCACAGCCATCTGTTTCGATGTTCTCGCTGACAGCCCCCATAGCTTATAAATACAATCCTACGCTCAAATACACTCTGGAGCTTTACAAGGAGCCTCAGAGCGGAGGAGATGCGGGAGTTCTGCGGATCTCGCTGAGAAGCAAAAGTGCCGCGCTTATCGACTGTCTTACTGCTTTTTACCTTATTTGGTCATCGCTTGAAACGCGAAACACGGGAAGATGCGGCAGTATATCGTCCGACGGACGTTACTCAAAGCCTCTGTACCCCAAAAGTACACTCAGCGCCGAGGAATTCGGAACAGCAATAGCAGATTATATCAGGGCGATAGACGGAGCAATGAGAATATTCTTTTCTTATCTTGATATGCCCTCCCGCGCCGCACGCGAGGTTGAGGCTTACTACCTGAATTACCTGAACAGCAAAACAAACATCCTTTAAGGAGGTATAGATATGAATGCAGAAAAGCTTACAAAAAATACGATAAAGGCATTTGAGGATGCGCAGCGCATTGCCGCAGAATATGGTAATCCCAACATCACTCCCCTGCACCTTATGTATGCACTCGCAGAGCCCGCAGAGGGACTTATACGACAGCTTTTTATATCAATGAACGTAAACGGCACACAGTTTGTCAGCCGCACGCTTGAAGAGATACAAAAGCTTCCGCGCGTAAGCGGAGGGACAAGGAGTGACGTCAGCGCAGATCTTGCCGCGGCACTTGGAGAATCGGAAAAATGCGCCGAGAAGATGGGTGACAGCTACGTATCCGTGGAGCATATTATGCTCGCTCTTATAAAGACCGCATCGAATAAAGTAAAGGACATCTTCCGCGAGTTCGGCATAACCGAGGACGGATTCCTTACCGCGCTGAAAGCGGTGCGCGGCAACAGACGCGCTGACAGCGACACACCCGAGGACTGCTACGATGCACTCAAAAAGTACGGTCAAGACCTCGTAAGTCGGATCGTAGCCATG
>JAZQFL010000172.1:0-8745 GCA_045539485.1 Eubacteriales bacterium | reverse complement strand
TGACCTCAAGCCCGTACCTCTTTACGAAAACTCCGGAATGGGCTTTTTGAAGACCCACTATTACGGCGGAATCCGCAAGTATCAGTGGACTGCTATCCCGCTTGCTCTTCACGGAGTTGTTGCACTTTCCGACGGAACCGTTAAGGAGATCGTGATCGGCGAGGACGAGGGCGACCCTCTGTTCTACATCAATGACCTCCTTCCTCACCTTGCGGGCGATCAGAACTCCCGCCCCCTCGGTTCCGCAATAAGCGGCGAGGCTCTCAACCTTCTTTCAGGAAGCTCTCCCGCTTTCGACGGTAAGGGCAAGGATGAGATCAAGCTCAATATTCTCCGTATCCTCAACGAAAAATACGGCTTTGTTGAAACAGACTTTATAAGCGCTGAGCTTTCCGCAGTTCCTGCATTCAAGGCACGCGATATCGGTCTCGACCGTTGGCTTATCGGTGCTTATGGTCACGATGACAGAGTTTGCGCTTATCCCGCACTTACATCTCTGCTTGACAGCAACGATGAAAAGCACACCGTAATGTGCATCCTTGCCGATAAGGAAGAGGTCGGAAGCGACGGAAACTCCGGTATGCAGTGCCGTATTATCGCAGATCTGATCGACGAGATCGCTGCTGCCACAAATTCCAATGCAAACACCGTACGCGCTCATTCCGAATGTCTTTCCGCGGACGTATGCGCCGCATACGATCCTAATTTCCCCGAGGTGTTTGAGATCCGCAATGCTGCTATGCTTTCCTGCGGTGTATCTCTTGCCAAGTACACCGGTGCCCGCGGCAAGGGCGGCACAAACGACGCATCTGCTGAGTTTGTTGCAAAGGTACGCGGATATCTTGAAAAAGATAACGTAAACTGGCAGATGGCAGAGCTTGGTAAGATCGACGTCGGCGGCGGCGGAACCGTTGCTAAGTACATCGCAAACCACAACATCGATACTGTCGATATCGGTGTTCCCGTAATCTCCATGCACGCCCCCTATGAGGTTGTATCTAAGGCAGACGTATACTCCGCTTATCAGGCATTTGCCGCGTTTATAAAGTGATATGCTCAACAGGCTTAAAGAAGTAGAACAGCGTTATTTTGACATCGAAAAGGAGCTTGAAGCTCCCGATATAATGTCAGACAGAAAAAAATATCTGGACCTCACCCGTGAGTATAAATCCCTAGGGCCTGTAATCACCGAATACCGTGAGTTTTCGCGGCTTACCGAGGAGATCAAGGGGGCCGAGGAGATCATCGAGCTCGAAAGCGATGAGGAACTCAGGGATATAGCAAAAGATGAGGCGGCTGAGCTTCGCGCTCAGCTCGCCGAGTCCGAAGAAAAGCTCAAGATCCTTCTTCTTCCCAAGGATCCCAATGACAGCAAAAACGTTATTATCGAGATCCGAGGCGGAGCGGGAGGCGAAGAAGCCGCACTTTTTGCAGCCGTCCTTTACCGAATGTACAATATGTATGCCGACTCTGTAAAGTGGAAGACCGAGCTTGTATCTTGCAACGAAACTGAGCTTGGCGGATTTAAGGAAATAACCTTTTCCGTAACCGGCGAGGGCGCTTACTCAAAGCTTAAATTTGAAAGCGGAGTTCACCGCGTACAAAGAGTACCCGAGACCGAAGCGCAGGGAAGAATACAGACAAGCACTGCAACAGTCGCCGTTTTACCGGAGGCAGAGGACGTCGAGGTCGAGATAAAGGAATCGGATCTCAAGATAGAAACCATTAAATCCAGCGGTGCGGGCGGACAGCACGTAAACAAAACAGAAAGTGCGATCCGTCTTCTCCACAAGCCCACCGGCATTGTTATCGAATGCCAGGACGAAAGAAGCCAGTTCAAAAACCGCGACAAAGCAATGAAGCTCCTGAGAGCTAAGCTCTATGATATGAAGGAGCGTGAGCAATCCGAAAGGATCGCAAGCGAGCGCCGCAGTCAGGTCGGGACAGGCGACAGAAGCGAGCGTATAAGAACTTACAATTATCAGCAGGGAAGAGTTACCGACCATAGAATAGGCTTTACAGTTTATTCGCTTGATGATTTTCTTAACGGAAGCATTGACGTAATGCTTGACGCTCTTATAACTGCCGATGCGGCAGAAAGACTGAAGGGAACTTCAACAACTTGAAAACTCAATTTATTAAGGCCGATCCCGAGACATTCAGATCCGAATGTCTCGGTGCTCCGGCTGAAATCATTCGAAACGGGGGGCTTGTTGCCTTTCCGACCGAGACAGTATACGGACTCGGCGCGGACGGAACAAACAACTCCGCTGTAAAAAAAATATTTGAGGCGAAGGGAAGACCCCAGAACAATCCCCTTATTCTCCATTTTGCAAAGATCGAGGATTGCGCGGAATACGCAGAATGCGACGACAGATTCTTCGCACTTGCTGATGCATTTATGCCCGGCCCGCTTACTGTAGTACTCCCGTCCAAGGGAAAATGCGCGCCAAGCGTTACTGCAGGGCTTGATTCCATAGCTGTAAGAGTGCCTGTGCATCCGGTAGCAAGAGAGCTTATAAGGCTTTCGGGCAAGCCCATAGCCGCCCCTTCTGCAAACCTTTCGGGAAGACCGTCCCCTACAATAGCTGAACACGTAATTGCCGATCTTGACGGCAAAGCTGATGCCATAATCGACGGAGGCGCTTGCTCTGTCGGTCTTGAATCTACAATAGTAAAGCTTGACAGCAATGGGGCAACGCTGTTAAGACCGGGCGGAATCACGCTTGAAATGTTGATGTCCGTCCTTGGCGATGTTAAGGTTGCGCCCGAGGTACTTGCTCCGCCTGAGCCGGGGGCAGTTCCGCTTAGCCCCGGAATGCTTTTAAAGCATTATGCGCCGAAAGCGCCGCTTTATCTTGTGCGCTCTGATTCTAAAGAAAAACTGCAAAGTTTTTTCACAGATGCTTCTAACGATAAAGACAATGCCGTGATATGCTTTGACGGCTTTGCACCAGAAAGAAGCAATGTATATTACATTGGCGCAATAGACGACGAAAACGAGCACGCACGCAGACTTTTTGATCTGCTGAGGCTTGCCGACAGAGGCGGAGCTAAACGCATATATGCACCTATGCCCAAGAGAGAAGGAATGGGACTGGCGCTTCAAAACAGAATGCTCCGAGCCGCCGCCTTCCGCATTAAAGACTTGTAAATTATGCTTAACGAGAGGTAAAAGATGGCAAAGAAAAAAGCCACTCCCGCAAAAAAGCTTACAGATATTAACGAACCGCAGATGCCCGCAGTGCCGCAGCTGATTACGGATACGATACGCGATAACTATATGCCGTATGTAATGACCGTAATCGTCAGCCGCGCGATACCGGAGATAGACGGCTTTAAGCCCTCGCAGAGAAAGCTTCTCTACACAATGTACAAGATGGGGCTTCTTTCGGGCAACCGCACCAAAAGCACAAACATTGTCGGTCAAACCATGAAGTTGCACCCTCACGGCGATGCATCCATTTATGAGACAATGGTACGCCTTACCAAGGGAAACGACGCCCTGCTTCACCCTTTTATCGATTCTAAGGGATGCTTCGGCAAACAGTACAGCCACGATATGGCATACGCCGCCGCCCGTTATACAGAGGCAAAGCTCGACCATATTTGTACAGAGCTTTTCTCGGGTATCGATAAAGACGCGGTAGATATGGTGCCAAACTACGACAACACGATGCTTGAGCCCGTGCTGTTTCCCACAACCTTCCCCAATGTGCTCGTATCCCCCAATTCGGGTATTGCAGTAGGTATGGCGAGCTCCGTTTGCTCGTTTAATCTTGCCGAGATATGCGATGCAACGACCGCGCTGTTAAAGAACCCTAAGGCAACGACCGATAAACTGCTTGACCTTATGCCTGCTCCCGACTTTTCCGGCGGTGCTGAGCTGATCTACGACCGCGAGCAGATGAAGCAGATATATGAGACGGGAAGAGGTTCGGTAAAGCTCCGCTCGGTTTGGGAGTATAACAAAAAGGACAATTGCATAGAAATTCTTGAGATACCTTATTCGACAAACATTGAGGCTATAATCAAGAAGCTTACCGAGCTGTATAAGGGCGGGAAGCTTAAAGAAGTCTCCGATTTCCGCGACGAGATCGACCTTAACGGTTTTAAGCTCACTCTTGATCTGAAGCGCGGCACCGATCCAGAGGCGCTTATGGCACGACTCTTTAAGCAGACCCCACTAATGAGTGCATTTGACTGCATCTTCAACATTCTGATCGACGGAAGTCCGAGGCTCCTCGGAGTAGCAGACATACTGAAAGAATGGATACGCTTCCGCCTTAACTGCTTCTGCCGTGAATGCAGATTTGACCTTAAGAAGAAGCAGGACAAGCTTCATCTTCTCAAGGGGCTCGGAATGATACTTCTTGACATTGACAGATGTATCGCCATCGTCCGCGGAACCGAAAAGGAATCGCAGGTCGTACCTAACCTTATGCAGGAGTTTGGTATCGACGAAATACAGGCAGAATATATCGCCGAGATCAAGCTCAGGCACCTTAACCGCGAGTACATCATCGAGCGTATTAAAGAGATCGAAAACCTTCAAAAGGAGATAGCGGAGCTTGAAGCACTCCTTGCGGACGAGCTAAAGCAAAAAGCCGCTATTGCGTCTCAGCTTGCCGCCATTAAAAAGAAATACGGTAAGCCGAGAAAAACCAGGCTTATCGGCGCCGAGGATGTTGTTGAGGTATCCGAGGTTGCAGTTGAAGAAAACTACAACGTACGTATAGTTCTTACCCGCGAGGGCTACTTCAAAAAGATCACGATGCGTTCCTTGCAGGGTAACGACGTTCACACCTTGAAAGAGGGTGACGAGATCGTATTCGAGCGCGATTGCGAAAACATATCCGAAATACTTTTCATTACAAACTCTAAACAGCTTTATAAAGCTAAGGTTTCCGACTTCTCGCAAGTTAAAGCATCCTCACTCGGTGAATTTGTAAACGACACTCTTAAAATGGACCCCGGCGAAAAGCCGATATGTGCTGTTCTTGTATCCGACATCAAGCCCGACAGTAATATGATCTACATTTTCGAGAACGGAAAGGGAGTAAGAATACCGCTTTCCGCTTACGAAACAAAATCGTCCAGGCGCAGACTTACCGGTGTATACAGCTCTGCCAGTCCCATCGTTGCTGCCATTTTTGAAGACTCAGCTAAAGACATTCTGATCGAAAGCAACGCTGAAAAAGCAATACTTGTTTCATCCAAGCTCATCCCCGAAAAAGCAACAAGAAGCGCGGGCGGTGTGCAGATCATGACTTTGAAGAAGGGACAGACTGTTGTTTCTGCCGTCATTGCGGCAGATAAAAGTGCCGCTGTGGGCGGTGTTAAAAAGATAAAAATACCTGCAAGCGGTGCCGCTTTATCCAAAAGCGACCGCAAAAAACTTATCGGAAACGCTTAACTGAAAGGAATATGTTATGAAAAAAGCGCTGATATTATTTACTGCCGCCATTGTTCTGTCAGCTCTGTGCTATTTTACCGTTCTTGCCGATGGATACGACAGTACAACCGACCCCGTTATAACCCTCAGTTACATCAACAACAATCTTCTCCCTCAGATAGATGTTCGCATCAACGAGCTTCAGAAACTCATTGAAAACGGAGGAGCAGTTTCCGGTGGATCATCAGGCGTAAGCTCATCGGAAATCACGGAGCTTTCCAATAGGATCAGCTCACTTGAAAGCCGAATGAACTACATCGCAACAAATGATTCTCTCTTGCAGTTAGCTGCAAGGGTACAGGCTCTTGAAAACAAGAGCGGTAGCTCGGGCACATCCTCAGGCTCAACGCAATACACCGCAATTTTCGTTGAATACGGCAAAACACTTCTTGCACCAAATGCATCTATCGAGCTGATACTAAGATCCGGTACCGCAATAGCTGTTTCTCCTTTTGCGGACCAAGGTCTATCCGATCTTACTGTCGGATTGGAAGTAAAAAACAGAGATCAAATTTCAACTAACCACGCACTCTTGATTCCCAGAGGCGGAGACGGAAGAGGAATAAAGATAACATCCACATATGGTGCTTACGTAATGGTAAGAGGAGAGTATGAAATTGTCGACTAAGCTAAACATAAGCAAAAAGGAAAAACGCAACAAGCTCATCACTAGGATAATCTGCTTCGCACTTGCCCTTTTGATGGTGCTCAGCTCTATTTATTACGTTTTTGCATTTTTATCATTTAACGCAAAAGCGCTTGAAGGGGCAACGGAAGTAAATCCCTTAATGACCGTTGGTATAACGTTTGACGAAGACGCCGAAGCAGATTGGATAGCTTCCTCCACCAATGGCTTTTTACTTGGAAGCACGGTGATAGCCGATAGCGGACGTGGCTTTCAAGAAATATGGGAATTACCTAATCACTCCGTAACAATAGCCATTGACTACAACTTGTCTCGTTACGGCGGCGCTTATCACAAGGAATTCAATACGAATTTTGCTATCGGAATGTATCATATCGAGGCAGGCGGACGTATCTCCACACGGTCTCAAGCTGAGCAGACTGTAAGTAAAGTCAAAAACCTTATTGGCGGCGCCTATTCGGTTTTTCCCGGATATATCAATGGCACGTACAGAGTATATATCGGAGATTTTTCAACAAAGGAAAGAGCTGAAGCGGCTCTCAATTCTTTAAGTGCTCTGCGCTCATCCTATGACACTCGCATAATAGGAACGGGAGATACTACCGTATCCGTCATCGACCATACCAGCAATACCGTGCTTTTTGAATACGATTGCGGTACAAGTTCATATCTGGGTATTGAGCCGATACAGATCGGATATGAAACTGCATACATTAAATCCTCGCTCAACTATCTCTATCCCGGAGTTATGGTATTCAGAAGAGTAATAGAGGGAAGCAGAGACGTCATTGAAGCCATCAACCTCGTTGATCTGGAAACGTACGTAACGGGTGTTATTCCATGGGAAATTGGAAACTACTGGGCATTCGAAGCACAAAGAGTTTTTGCTATTGCCGCACGCACCTATTACGTTAAGAACTCAAGATCCCACTTCAAATACGACGGATTTGATCTATGCCCCAATCAGCACTGCCAGGCATATCTCGGATGCAGCAGAACAAACGAAACCGTTATCGGTGCCGTTGAAGCCACAAGAGGTATGGTAGTTTCTTACAACGGAAAGCTTGCCGATGTCTTTTACTGCTCGCTTATGGGAGGCGAAACCGTTGCCGTTCAGGATGTTTGGGGAAGCGCAAGAGAGTATCTTACCTACGTAAAAACCCCGTGGGAGCAATACGCCGATTACCCCGGCGGTATCTGGCAGTATGAGGTATCCCCCAAGGACCTTGCAGACTATCTTGCAAACAAGGGTTATACACAGTTTGCAGGACAAAAAATTGCTTCGATAACTGTTAACTCATATGCAGGCAATACCAGCTTTGTATATTCCATTACGCTTACCGATACAGCCGGACATACACAAACCTTTACTCGCACAGATGCCATCAGAACTGCACTTCAGAGGTATGTGCACTCAGCGAATTTCGTTGTCGGAAAAGGGTACGTAACTCAATCATATGAGGTCGTTACAAACCTCGAGATCAGTGTTGCGGGTGTTGCTCAGGGGCCCACGGGTCCCGCATATCCTGATTTGTTTGATCAAATGAAGCTCGATGCTCCGATTACAGTTATGACAGGCGACGGCATAAAGACGGGCACTAACAAGTCGCTTATCGCAGTAACCAGTTACGGCAGAAGAGCTATCACGAACGAGAGTGCAAGCGTTCTCACTGACAGCGGATATAAGAGTCTTGTTCAGAAGATAAAAGAGGGCTCATTACCTCCGCCTTCTTATTCCCCCAATATTGATATTCTCAACCCCGGCGAGCTTACACCTACCGACCTTACGATAAACGCCCAGACAGCTACCGTTACAAAGACATACTATGCTTCCAGCTCTGAAAACTTCATTTTTGCCGGCAAGGGCCACGGCCACGGCACAGGCATATCTCAATACGGAACACTGGACCTCGCTAACGCAGGTGTACCCGCTGAGCTTATAATAAGCACGTACTTACCTGGTACGGAGCTTATAAGCATAGCACAAATTAAGAACTAATTTTTGAAAGGCACAGTTAATGAAGCTATTTGATAAGATTTTCGGCACTTACAGCGAAAGAGAAATTAAAAAAATAGTCAAGCTTACGGATGCTGTTGAGGCTCTCGCCGACGAATATAGTGCTTTGACTGACGCTGAGCTCTCAGCTAAAACCTCCGAGCTCAAAGAAAGACTTGCAAACGGCGAAACTCTTGATGACATTCTCCCCGATGCTTTCGCGGCTGTACGGGAAGCGGCTGACAGAACGCTCGGCAAAAGACCGTTCCGTGTTCAGATAATGGGAGGCATTCTTCTTCACCAGGGAAGAATTGCTGAGATGAAAACAGGAGAAGGAAAAACTCTTGTTGCAACTCTACCTGCATATCTAAACGCGCTTTCGGGTAAAGGTGTTCACATCGTAACTGTTAACGACTACCTTGCGCGTTGCGGCGCTGAGGAGATGGGTCGAGTTTTTGGATTTCTCGGTCTTACCACAGGACTGGTTATGCACGGTCAGGATCCGGATGATAAAAGAGCCGCTTACAAAGCCGACATAACCTATGGCACAAACAACGAGTTTGGATTTGACTATCTTCGCGATAATATGGCAGTACACCTCGAATCAACATTCCAGCGCGGACACAACTTTGCTATCGTTGACGAGGT
>JAZQFL010000171.1:0-12387 GCA_045539485.1 Eubacteriales bacterium | reverse complement strand
CCCCGCTCCTCGCCTACGAAACAATTTTACGGCGGCAGGAATTATTACAATGTAACAGATTAAAAACTCGTAGGGGCGAGCATGGCTCGTCCGCGTATAACGTAAAAAACACGGACACAAAAATGAAACTTAACGGACTTATTTGTCCCGTATGCGGTGCGGAGCTTGCCTTGAACGGGAGCTCGCTTGTGTGCGAGGGGACTACAAAAAAACATAATTTCGATATTTCGCGCGCAGGGCACGTAAACTTTGCGGGCGGAGCGTACGACCCGAACAGCGGCGACCCTGCAGATATGGTGCGCTCCCGCATTGCTTTTCTTGAAAAAGACCATTATGCTCCGCTTGGTGCCCGTATCGCGGAGATAGTTTCGGAAACCGGAGGAATCTGCGTTGACGCAGGCTGCGGAAGCGGCTATTACACGCAGATGATAAGCGAGGGTACGGATATTACCTACGGCTTCGATCTTTCCAAGACTGCCGTTGAATATGCCGCAAAAAAGGCAAAAAGAGACGGAAAACGCTGTTTTTACGGTGTTTCGTCCGTCTATTCGCTTCCGATAGCCGACGGTGCCGCATCTGCGGTTACTTCCGTGTTTGCACCGGTTGCGGAGGAGGAGTTTTTCCGCGTATTAAAGGACGGAGGCAGACTGATAATTGCCGCCGCCGCACCCGATCATCTTTATGAGATGAAGGCGATGCTCTACGATACCGTTACCGAAAACGGCGAACGCGGAGACCTGCCGAAAACTATGGAATTTCAGTTCCGCGATAGGCTTACCTATAAGCGCACGCTTGAAAAAGCCGATATCGCCGCGCTGTACGGGATGACACCCTACAGCCGCCGCACCTCAAGGGAGTCGGCGGAGCGGCTTCTTTCACTTGATAAGCTTGATATAACATTCTCTTTTGATATTTTTGTATATGCAAAGGGTTCTGTTAGTAAAAATAAATGATTATTGAGACACGCTTGCGTGTCATTCTGAGCGAAGTCCCGTCCCGTGCAGATTCCGCTAAAGCGCCTTCGCTGCGCTTCGGTTCGACTTCGCTACGCTGCGCTCAGAATGACAGCGCTGGGCGGACGCAGTCGAAATCCGACCAACGGGAGGATCAAACGCTGTTTTAGCGTTTGGAATCTCACAATAATCATTTATTTTCTATAACAGAACCATGCAAAAAAGGAGCAGGTATGAAGATCTCTGTTTGCATTCCCATGTATAACGAGGCAAAGATAATAGAAAAAAGCGCCGCCGAGCTTTCCGCGTATTGCGCATCTACCTTTGAGGATTATGAGATACTGTTTATAAACGACGGAAGCAAGGATAACTGTGCCGAGCTTGTGCGTGCGATGGATCTGCCGAACGTCAAGGTAACGGGCTATGAAATAAACCGCGGCAAGGGCTGTGCGGTGCGCACCGGTATGCTTGAGGCAACGGGCGATCTCCGTATCTTCACGGACGCAGACCTTGCCTACGGTACTGCCGTTATCGGTGAGTGCGTGGAGCTTTATAAAAAGGAAAGTGATTCCGATCTTATAATCGGAAGCCGTAAGCTCGCGGGCGACGGATATGAGGGCTATACCTTTATCCGCAAGCTTGCAAGCAAGGTCTACCTTGCGCTTTTACAGCTTATCGGAGGCTTTAAGCTTTCCGATTCTCAGGTTGGCTTTAAGTGCTTTACCGCTTCGGCGGCAGAGAAGATATTCCCGCTTTGCGAAACTGACCGCTTTGCCTTTGATTTTGAGGCGCTCTGCTATGCTACAAAATTCGGTATGAAGATAACCGAGATGCCCGTACGCATCATAAACCACGGTGAAAGCAAGATAAACGTACTGCGCGACAGCGTAAAGATGTTCCGCGACATTATTGCGATCCGCCGCCGTGTCAGTAAAAAGACGGCAGAGCTGAAGAAAAATGCTTAGGTTTGCTGTCTCGTTTTGCGAGGGAGAAGGAAAAGCGGAGGCATATCGCGCTCTGAAACGTATATTGGATTCCCAATACGGTGATTGGGGCAGGGTTCTGCTTGCATCGCTGTATAAGGACGAAAACGGCAAGCCGCGCTTTCCCTGTGTGCATGAGATCTACGTAAGCATCGCCCATACCGAAAACTACGGCGCCGCCGCGATCGCGGATGCGCCTGTCGGTATAGACGTTGAGGAGCTGACTGTTCTTGATGAAAGAAAAAAGGCGCTCCTGGAGCGCTTTTTTGCAAACGAGGATATTTCTGCCGCGAAAAACGATCCTGCGGGCAGAGAGTTCTACCGCTTTTGGACAAGGCGCGAGGCGGCATTTAAGGCATTTGCCGATAAGCCGTTTTATGCGGCAGACCCTGTAAAGGGTAATGAAAATAATATAAATACGTACTTTCAACGAATGGCAGAGCGCGACATCGTGTTTTCCGTTGCAGTTGAAAAATAAAAGGATAGAGAAGGCAAAATTTCTCTATCCTTTTATTTTTACAAATGTATCTCGTCTATCTGCAAAAATTTTTCCGCGTCGCTTACTGAGGAGATAGGGTAGGTCTTAAAGCGTCCGCAGGTTTTGCAGAATACCTTTACCTTATCCCCGAGGCACACGGCATCGTATTCGCCCTTGCCGTTCTCACAGCCGCAGGTTATCATTCCATCCTCTTCAAGCTCCATAAGGATGAACTTGATAATATCGTATATATCCGCGTCATTGAGGTTCTTTGCCATGTTTACGGCATCCTCATCGGCATCCTCGGGTATCTCCTCCTCGAATTCCTCGCTTCTGCCGCCGACAAGCTCTCTGAGGGTCTTTTCCTGCTCTTCAAGCGCCTTTGCCACAGTGTCCTGATGTCCGAAGAAGCAGATATCAAGCCCCGTTACAGAGCAGGGAATGGTGAATATATCGCGCGAGAAGAACACCTGCGTGCTTACGGTAAAGCTGTGGTCCTTGCCGCAAGCAAGGCAGGGGGTGCGGAGGCGGATCTTATCGTCGTTTGTTTTGGATATCTCCATTGCGGTCTGCTTGCACACGCAATTGAGCTTCATTCTGTCGGCAGTAAGGGAGAAAACTCCTATGGGCGCCATAACACCGCATCCGCAAACGGGACAGCGGTAGGCGACAGTTGTCTTTTTGGGATCTATCAGCATAATAACTCCTTAGCTTGGCAGCTCCTCCGAGTCGGCGCGTATAGCCGCCTGATGCTCGGCGAGGGTCTTTGAAAATACGGTGCGCTTATCTTGCTTGGTGTAGAAGTAGTAATAGCTTGTTTTTGCGGGGTACATTGCGGTAACTATTGCGTCGTATCCGGGGCTTGATATCGCTCCGGGGGGAAGTCCGTCGTTTTGGTAGGTGTTATAGGGGCTCTTGACCTCTAAGTCGGCCGGAACTATCTTGTCGGGTCTCTTGCCTGTCAGCACGTGGATGGCGTATGCCGCGGTAGCATCGCTTTCAAGGCGCGGGAATAGCTCGGGATTGTTCAGACGGTTGTGGAAAACGGATGCCACGTTTTCAAATTCCTCAAGGTAGTATGCCTCCTCCTGAATAAAGGAAGCGATGGTGACTACCTCGTCAACCGTCAGTCCTATCTCCTTTGCGCGGTCGTAATATACGTCCTTAAACTTACGGTTGAAGTTGTTCAGCAGCTTGTAGACCACCTGCGCGGGGGTCGCATCGGTGTAAAAATCATAGGTATCGGGGTAGAGGTAGCCTTCAAGGCGGTAATAACGGTCTTCCAGATTGCCGCTTTCCTCAAGCTCGCGCACAAAGCGGAACTCGCTGTAATCCACCTCGTTTATCGCGCGGATAAAGCCCTCGCGGTCGCCGATTCCGTTTGAAACGAACAGCTCGATTATGTCCTCAACGCAGTATCCCTCGGGAATGGTGATACGCACGATCTCGCGCACAAAGCGGAATCTGAATTCGGAGAGAAGCTGATCGTAGTTAAGCTGCGGGCTTACCTCGTATTCGCCCGCTATGAACTCGCCCTCGTCTTCGTGCTTCAGCTCTGCGTAAAACTTGAATACCGAGGGGTATTTGATTATTCCGCCCTCGTGCAGTATGGTGCCGATGTCCTCAACGGTTGCATCCTCGGGCACTGTTATAGTAACAGGCTCCTCCGGCTTAACAAAGGCAAAGATATCGTTACCTATCGATATAACGTAAAATCCCGCAAAGGCGGAAACAACGATAACGAATACAAGGTAGAGGCAGGTCTTTACCAGCGCAGTTACGATGCCGCTGTTTACGGTCTTTCTTTTTCTGCGCCTCGGCGCGGCGGCGGCGCGCTGTTTTTCGCGCGTGTAGGAGGGCGGAGCTTCGTTTGGCTCCCTCCTGCGCGGGGTTTTATTTTCGTTGTTTTTCATAGAAAACCTCTTTCGCGCACTTGCGGTGCGCAACTATGATTGCCTACGGCAAGTTATGAGTTATAAGTTATGAGATGCTTTGCATCGTTTGAAAATGGCAATCATATCATAACTCTAAACGGGAGGATGATATCCGCCCTTACATTGCCGGGAATGTTTTATCAAACAATTATCGCTGCAATAAACATTATAATGCACATAATGGATGCGGGTGAGAAAAGCGCGATGAAAAAGCTTCCCGTGCCGCCCTTTGCGGCGTGTGACGATACGGCATTCTGCTCGGAATATGCCGCATAGGTGCGCTGGCATTCGCCGAATATAAGGATAAGGGCAACAAGCAGGGCGATTATCAGAATTAGCGCGATAAGCGCGGTATCATCCGTAATGGCAAAAAATGCGTTCAGCTTCTCTTTTCCGAGGAATACGGTAAGGTTATACATAAGATGTACGGCACACGATGCAAGCAGAGAGCGCGTAACGTATGCGCACAGCGCGAGCATAAGTCCCGAAAAGAGATACATCGGCAGCATTTTAAGATCGAAATGCAGCATTGCAAACATCAAAGAGGAAAGCGCCACGGCTGTAACGGGTCCGTGACCCTCCAGCTCTGTCATCAGTATGCCGCGGAACAGAAGCTCCTCCGCAAATGCGGGAAGCACCGCAAGGCATAAAAGGGACATGGCGGCAGGCTCGCTGCTTACTGCTTCACTGCCCGCCTCGGCATTGCCGAGCAGCAGGGAATAAAGCACGGAGCCGCAGAATATTGCAAGCACGAAAAGCAGTAAAAATACTGTTTTTGCGGGGCTGAATGCGTTTATGCGCATTTTTTGCGGAAGCTTTTCGCCCTTTAGCGACATATAAAGCGATGCGGGTATAAGCAGGGAAGCAAACTGCATTATAAGTCCGTAGCTGTAGATACTTCCGCCCTTCGGAAGAAGGTAGGAGAGTAGGAACGTCAGCAGAAATACGCACGCTACAAGGTACAGCGCGCCGTACGGACGCTTTTCATTAGTATTACTCGTTGATGCCATTTTATTTTGCTTGTACGGCGGAGGAAATTTTATCCGCCGTTTCTTTGTCTGTAAGTGCACTTATAAGCTCAAGTCCGAAGTCGAATGCGGCACCCATGCCTGCGGCGGTGATAAAACGGCCGTCGCGTGCTACGTTACCTTCGGCTATGGTTGCGCCTTCAAGATATTTGCGGAATTCGGGGAATGCGGTTGCGGTTTTTCCTTTGAGCATTCCTCTTTTGCCGTATACCATCGGTGCGGCGCAGATAGCGGCAAAAAATCCGCCGCATTTTTCGGTAATTTTGATAAGCTCGTCCGTTTCGGGCGCTTCGTCAAGGTTCGTTGCACCCGGAAGTCCGCCCGGAAGCACAAGCATATCTATCTTTTCTCCGCTTTCGATAAGCTCGCGCGCTGTCATTGCGCATTCAACGGAAACACCGCAGCTGCCTTTCACGGTCTTTTCCTTGAGTCCGATAAAGCGAACGTCAAGGCCCGCGCGTCTTAAAAGGTTATAGGGGCATATCGCCTCAACACATTCATAGCCCTCGGCGGTCAGAATAGCTATCATATTATATCTCCCTTAATTCTTTAATGAGCTGTGTAAGCTCTTCCTTGGTCAAAAGCAGCTCTCGGGGCTTGGAGTGCTCGTACTTGCCTATATAGCCTGCGCTTTCCATTTCATCTATCAGCTTTGCCGCCTTTGCGTATCCGACGTGCAGGGCGCGCTGTAAAAGCGCGGTGCTGACCGCACCGTAGCGGAGTGCTGTCTCAAGTGCCTGCGCGATAAGCGGAGGTTCTTTTTCTGCGTTTGCGCAAAGCTTTACAAGATCCGCGCGGGGATAGCTTGCCGCTAGCTCGGAAACTGCGCTTTCAAGCGCTTCCCCGGTCGGAAGGGAAAAGCTGAGCTTTTCGGGCACGCTCTGCCCAACGGGAAGGAAGAGAAGCTCGTTTTCCTCAAGCTTTTCGGCTCCCGTACAGTCAATGATAACGCGGCTCTGCGCTTTTGTTTGGGTTTTCAGCGCAATGCGCGAGGGGATATTTGCCTTTACGATGCCCGTAATTACCTTCGGTTCGGCTTTTTCGGAGCATACGATAAGATAGACGCCCGTTGCCCTCGCCTTTGCGGCAAGCATGGCAATGCTTTCTTTGCTTTTTTTCGTTTGTTCTTCAAGACCGCCTATTGCGGCGCAGATATAGAACAGCTTTTCGCTTGCGCTCTCGTTGTACGTATCGATGCTGCGGGCGCCTGCTTCTGCAAGCAATGCAAAGCGGCGGTCGACCTCGCCCATAAGCCAACTAAGCGCGGCTTCCGATTCCTTTGCATCCGTTATAACGGGGCAGAGCAGATGGGGCAGGGAATTTACAAAACCGTCAAGCTGCAGGGCAAGCACGCGGATATCGGAAGGGGATACTTCCCTTACCGCCTCCGTAAGCAGGGCGGTGAGGTAAGTGCGTGCCTCGCCCTGCTTTCCGCCCGCAATAAGCAGGTGGGGCAGTCTTTTCAGATCTCGGGAAACGGACGTGCCGTCACAAAGCGTTCCTATAGAGATCGTTATTTCGGTCATTTCGTTTCCTCCTTTGATTCAATGAAGTTGTGAACGCCCGCGAGATTCCGCTTGCGCGCCTTCGCTTTGCTCAGGTTCGGCTCCGCTCAGAATGACAGCGGGCGTAATTTCATCAGTTTTCGCCGTTTTTAACTCCGAGGCGGTCGTTTACCACAAGCTCGCGGAACTGTGCGGCTGTGATAAGCACCTCGCGGGGCTTTGTTCCGTCGGGAGGTCCTACGTATCCGAGGCGCTCCATCTGGTCGATTATCTTTGCGGCTCTGCCGTAGCCGATGCTCAGATTGCGCTGGAGAAGGGAAGTGGCGACCTTGTTGTTGTTAACAGCAAGCTCAACAGCCTGGCGGAACTTGGGGTCAAGCTCTCCGCCGTCGTCGCCGTCCATATCCTCACTGCTACCGCCCTTGGGCGCAGAGCAGCGCTGTGCCTCGCGCTCGATATCCGCCATAATTTCTTCGCTGTATTCGTTCTCGCCTGCGTGCGAGCGCACGAATGCGGTAACTCTTTCTACTTCCTCGGTGGAAACGAACGAGCCCTGAACGCGCATAGGCTTCATAAGTCCTACGGGGGCGTAAAGCATGTCACCGCGTCCGTTAAGGCGCTCCGCACCGCCGACGTCGATAATGGTACGGCTGTCGACCTGCGAAGCTACGGTAAATGCGATACGGGAGGGAATATTTGCCTTGATAAGACCGGTAATAACGTCAACGGAGGGACGCTGAGTACCGATAACAAGGTGTATACCTGCGGCTCTTGCCTTGGCGGCAAGGCGGTTGATGGAATTCTCAACCGTGTCGCGTGCAACGAGCATAAGGTCTGCAAGCTCGTCGATGATGATAACGATATAGGGCATCTTCTCGTAACCGGGAACGCCGTTTACGGTGCCGTTGTAGTCGCCGATATTACGCGCGCCTACTTCCTCGATAAGGGTGAAGCGGCGCTCCATTTCGTTTACTGCCCAGCTAAGCGCACCCGCCGCCTTCTGCGGCTCGGTAACAACGGGTACAAGCAGGTGGGGAATGCCGTTATAGGTTCCAAGCTCAACTCTCTTGGGGTCAACGAGTATAAGGCGCAGGTCCTCGGGCGAGGTGCGGTACAGCATACTTATAAGCAGGCTGTTGATACATACGGATTTACCCATACCCGTTGCACCCGCAACAAGCATATGGGGCATCTTTGCGATATCGCAGAATACCGGCACGCCCGCAACGTCAACTCCGAGCGCCGCCATAAGCTTGCGCTTTTTGTTCTCCTCGCAGGTGAACTGCTTGCTTGCGATAAGCTCGCGCAGATAAACGGTTGCGGCTGTTTTGTTGGGTACCTCGATACCTACCGCCGCCTTACCGGGAATGGGAGCTTCAATTCTTACGCCCATGCTTGCAAGGCTGAGTGCGATATCGTCCACACGGTTGGCTATGGACTTAACGCTTGTACCCGCCTCGGGCTGAAGCTCGTAGCGTGTAATGGTGGGGCCGACGGAAACGCTGGTTATCTTTGTGTAAACGCGGAAGGATGCAAGCGTTTCAACAAGGCGCTGTGCGTTTGCCTGCATTTCCGCCGTCATATCGGCGCTCTTTGGCTTTTCGGGTACTGCAAGCAGGGAAATGGGGGGAGTGCGGTACTCGGGCTTGGGCTTCGGCTTTTCTTCGGGCTTGGGATCCTCGGTTTCAAGTATCGCGTTCTGCTTTGCTTCGGTTATATCGTCGGGAAGCTCCTCGGGGTCTTCAAGACCGGAGAGATCGTTTACCTTGTCGGGGTCTCCGATGCCGAATATGTCCTCAAGGTCGGGGAGTATCATTTTGCCGCTTTGTACGGGCTCTGCAGGCTCTTCCGCCTTTTTTGCTTCAACAGGTGCAGGCGCGGACTCCTCCGTTTGAACGGGCTCGTCGGGCAGGGGCTCGTCCTCCTCCGTCCAATCCTCGACAGTATCCTCGGGGGCAGAGATGTTTATCACGGGCGCGGGTATTTCAAGCGCCTTTCGTGCGGTGTTTTTTGACACTTCGTCTGCCTTGTCGGGTTCGTTGAAGAATCCGTCTTCTTCCGCCGCAAGCTCAGCCTTTTTCAGCATGGTTGCGGTACGGCGGACCTCCTCCTTTTCGATGCGGAGCCTTTCAAGTCTTTCTTCCTCTGCGGCGATCTCCGCCTCGCGGCGCTCATTGCGGAGCGCGCGCTTCTCGGCGCTTACCTTAAGGCTGTAGCGTATGTATATCCAGATGTCCTTCGGGGTTATCGAAAGGAACAGCATGGTCATTACCACGGTAAGACATACCGTTATAAGGAAGGTACAGAATCTGCCTACGGTCTTTGTAAGAACAAAGGAGAGCAGACCGCCGACAGCGCCGCCGCCTTTTCCGAGAGTGATAAGGCCCTTGATCGCGGGCTCAGCGGTATAGCAGGTGTGTATGAATGCGGAAAGGGATGCAACAAGCAAGAGGGAAAAGATTATGCTTCCCGTGCGTGAATCGTCCTCAACTATTCTGCGCCATCTCCAGCCGAATACGGTAAGCAGTACGGGAATTACCCACGCGCCCCAGCCGAACAGGCCGAAAAACAGCACGTGTGCCCATTTGCCGAGAAAGCCGGTGGTGCTTCCCGAAATAAGGAATACAAGCACAAGAACTGCACATAATACAAACACGTAGGGCAGGAGCTTATTCAGCGTGCTGTTCGGGTTCGGGGGGATATGTACGCGCAGCTGCTCGGTATGAGGCTCCTTTTCCCGATCCTTATTTTTCTTTGCGGGAGCGGGGACCACCTCTGCCGCTTTCTTTTTGGTTTCGGCAGGCTTTTTATTGTTATCGGAGGGCTTTTTGCCTTTTGTTTTTTCGTTTGCCATGGCTACTCCTTTTATATATACAGATACATAGTTTATCATACCACATCGGTAAGGCAAATTACAACTTAAATTTAATAATGTAACGAATTTTTAACATTTGGTGATGTATGAAAGAAAAATTAAAGCTCGGCACGGTGCTTCTCCTATGCCTTATCGGTATTGCGGCAGGCACGGTAAACGGTCTGCTCGGCTCGGGGGCGGGAATAGTGCTTATATACGCGCTGCGCGCAATTTATCCGGAAATGGGGGAAAGGGAGCTTTTTACGCTCTCACTCTGCACGGTGTTTTTCCTTACGCTGTCATCGGCGCTTTTTTACGGTGCGGACGGGAGATACTCGTTTGCGGACTTTCTGCCCTATGCCGTCCCTGCGGCGGCAGGCGGACTTGCGGGCTCGCTTATTCTCGCCCGTATCAACACCGCGCTGCTTAAAAAGGTCTTTTGCGGCTTGTTGATAATTTCGGGAATATTGATGCTGAGGTGAATATGCTTGATATAATTGCGGCGGCTGTGTGCGGAGTGCTCAGCGGTATGGGCGTCGGCAGCGGCGGTCTGTTTATGATATATCTTCTCCTTGTGCGGGACGTGCCCCAGCTTACCGCGCAGGGGATAAATCTGCTGTTTTTTCTCTTTTCCGCGGGAGCCTCACTCCCCGTTAATTTAAAAAAGCACCGCCCGAGCGTGCGTACGCTTCTCGTTTTGTGCCTTTTCGGCGTTGCGGGCACGTATCTCGGCACGCGCCTCGGCGGCGCGCTTGACGCACGGGTGCTCAAAAAGTGCTTCGGCGCGCTTATTGCCGTTTCGGGCGCCGTGGGGCTTATGGGAGGAAAATTGATGAATAATGAAAAATGAATATTGAATAATGAATAATTAATGTGGAAAACCGCCCGAACCAGTCGGTTTTCGAATTTATTGAAGCGTGCGGATGATATACGCCCATACGGGAGGAGAGAAAAACTATGAAAATATTGAAAAATAGGGCAAAAAATTTACTTTTTCCTATTTACAATTGAAAAAATATGTGATAGAATGTCAGCTGTGAACCTTTGCCACGGACTGCGGCTAAAAATCCCCGAGCTTTTTGGGGTAATCACCTGCCCGCCCTCTGTGACATCGGAAATATTAAAAAGAGGTGAAAAACTATGGCACTCCAGAAGGACACTAAGCAGGAAATTATCACTACCTACGCTACTCATGAGGGCGATACCGGATCCCCCGAGGTACAGGTTGCGATCCTTACCACCCGTATCAACTCTCTTAACGAGCATCTTAAGGCTAACCCCAAGGACCATCACAGCCGCCGCGGCCTTCTTAAGATGGTAGGTCACCGCCGTAATCTTCTTGCATACCTTCAGAAGAAGGATATCGAGCGTTACCGCGCTATCATCGCTAAGCTCGGCATCCGTAAGTAATCCGAATATCCCCACGGAGGCGGCGCTCTGCCGCCTCCGCGGACTATACGGAGCTTTTTCGTTTCAAATTCAATTCAGAAGCCCCGCAAGTTTAGCAGTTAAATATGCCGCAAAGCAATTTGCGCCGTATTTAAGTGCTAAACAAAGTGGGGACAAAAACACGGAGGAATTTAAAAGTGTTTGAAAATTACAAGGTTTATCACTACACCTTTGCAGGCAGACCTCTTTCCGTAGAAATGGGTAAGATGGCAGGCCTTGCAAACGGCTCCTGCCTTGTTCGCTACGGCGACACCGCAGTGCTTGCGTGCGCTACCGCAAGCGCAAGACCCCGCGACGGTATCGACTTCCTTCCCCTCAGCGTTGATTTTGAGGAGAGACTTTACGCAGTAGGCCGTATCCCCGGCAGCTACTTCAAGCGTGAGGGTAAGCCCACCGAGAAGGCTATCCTTGCTTCCCGCGTTATCGACCGTCCCATCCGTCCCCTTTTCCCCAAGGATCTCAGAAACGACGTTAACCTTAACCTTACCGTTCTTTCCGTAGACCTCGACTGCTCTCCCGAGATCACCGCTATGCTCGGTGCATCCATTGCTCTCTCCATTTCCGATATTCCGTGGAACGGACCTATCGCAGGTGTGTTCATGGGTCTTGTTGACGGCGAGCTCGTTGTTAACCCCACCCTCGCACAGCGCGAAAAGAGCGACCTTGAGCTTACCGTTGCAGGCTCTGCAAAGAAGGTAGTTATGATCGAGGCAGGCGCAAACGAGGTAGACGACGACAAGATGTTCGAGGCTATCATGAAGGCGCATGAGGAGATAAAGGACCTTCTCCGGTTCGTTGACGGCATCATCGAGGAGCAGGGCAAGCCCAAGTTCGAGTATGAGCATCACGAGGTAGATGAGGAGCTTTACAATAAGATCTCCGAGTTCTGCATCGACGACGTTCGCGTTGCTCTCGATACCGATGATAAGAACGTTCGTGACGACCGCATGAAGGTCATCACCGATAACGTATACGCTAAGTTTGACGAGGAGTATCCCGACAGCCATCCCATGATGGACGAGATCCTCTACAAGATCCAGAAGTTCGTTGTACGCCGTTGGCTCCTTGACGACCACAAGCGTGTTGACGGACGTGCTCTCGACCAGATCCGTCCTCTCGCCGCTGAGGTTGGTCTCTTCAACCGTGTTCACGGCTCCGGCCTCTTCACCCGCGGTCAGACTCAGGTGCTCACCATGGCTACCC
>JAZQFL010000170.1:0-22174 GCA_045539485.1 Eubacteriales bacterium | reverse complement strand
GGTGGCGCCGTAGGCGACGGATGAGGTGTTATCTATCCTAAACTAACTCCTCATCCACCTCAAGCGGTCACCCGTCTCGTGCGCTCGGTCCTTTTTGCAGCTGTGACAGTCCGGTGGACTGTCCCAACTGCAACCCCCTCAATGAGTGAGGCTCCTTATACGATTTTTAGTCAAAAATTCTGAGCTTAGGTGTTCCGTCCTTTTCAATGCGCCATATTTTTTCGGTATCAAATCCCTCATACTCTTTTTGTATGCTTGTATAGGAATCTATGATTCCCACCTTCATTCCGCATTCAAGCAGCATATTTCTTAACTCATCTTCGGAATATACGGTTTCGATTGTTTCAAGCATATTTGCCTTTTCGCGTGTGACGATATCCTCTGTGATCCTGTACCATTTTTCCTCTCTCGGCAGTTCAGCATAACGGTTGTATGCCTCATCTAACGTATCACGATACGCTGCTCGCTCTTCCTCATTCATGTTCCTGTGTTTGACGCATACATTATTATATGCCAAGATCTCTTCCATACTGTGCGGATCGGGAGTATAAAGCACGTAATCCTGCGGATCAAATACCAAGGCATCAATGTACTTGTATTCTATCGTCCTTTTTCTAATGGAGTCGCCGTATTCAAGCATCAATGCATCTATAAGCTTATAAAATGCATGGCCGTTTATAAGCTTGGGAAGACAGTATGCATTGGCGACAAGCCTATCAACCGCCGTATCCCCATTAGGTGCTCCCAAGCACTCCGCACTACCAAGGGAAATTGAATTGATCACACTAAATGAGCTCCCCGCAAAAGCACCTACGTATGCGGTGGGGTAGTATTTTTCGGATTTTTCCGCAAAAGAATATTCAGTGTATTGCACCTTAACATCCGCATAACAGCTGTCGGCAATATAAACATCTCCGCAAATTCCGCCGATATGCGCGTATTTGAAATCACCGTAGGATGCGTAGCTTGCGTGCACCTCGCTGTTTTCGACAAAGCAGCCGGCGATTATCTCAGCCTTGCCCGCTATAACACCCGCATAGCATTCGTTGCCGATGTCGGTCGTCATTGATATTTTTGCGTCTCTCATTCCGAGATTTTTAACCACACCGCCGATTTTTCCAATATCTGTTACGTAAATGTAACCGAACAGACCCGCATACTGCTTCTCCGTATCAACACGCAAACCGTGTATAACGTATCCGTTACCGTTGAATACTCCGCAGAACGGTGCCTCGCCGTTTCCTATCGGCACCCAGCCGCCCTCAAAGCGGCCTCCCTCGGCAAAATCCGCCTCGGTAAAATGAATGTCGCTCATAAGGATATAGTTACCCTCAAGATCGTTTCTTACCGCGTCAAGCCCCTCGGCATCGTAAATGGCCGTGTACCCCTCGGGGATATTTCCCTCTGTTATCTTCAGATTGTTCTTAAAAAAGTGCAGGTTGATAAAACTGCGCACATCGTCGGAAAACGCGTAAGCCGAAAATACGGTCCCCAGCACTATGCATATACACGCGGCAATTGCACCGAGCGTTTTGCCAAAGCCGTTGCTCTTTCTTCTTCCCGTGCCCGCATCGTTCAAATATTCGTCCGAAACACCGTCAATTACGGCTGCCATCCATTTATGCTTCATAACGTAAACCCTTCCCTTTCCAAATACTTTTTCATCTTTTGCCTTGAGCGCAACAGCGACATTTTCACTTTGCTTTCGCTTACCTTCCATTTTTGCGCTATCTCCTCAACGGACATAAAGTACCAATATCTGCACAAAAACATTCTGCGTGCATCGGTATGTAAGGTGCCGACAAAGCGCCCAACAGCATCGGAAAGCGCAAGCTGAGTCCCGATATCGGGCTCGCTTGAGGGCAGTATTTCCGCAAGCTCGTCAAGCGCGAGCTCGGCACCGCTCCGTTTTTGGGCAGTACGCTTATCAAGCATATCAAGCGCAGTGTTTCGCACCGCTCTTGCGCCGAACGCCTTCAGGTTTTCAGGCTCGTTCGGCGGAATTGCATTCCAGAGCTTTAAGTATGCATCGTTCACGCACTCCTCCGTGTCGCCCTCGTCGCGCAAAATACCGTATGCAACGGTATGGCAGTATGCGCCGTACTTCTCCGCAAATGAGATTATCGCATCCTCGGAACGTTCAAAAAACAGTTCTATAATTTTATTGTCATCCATATCTCGCTCCTAATGTTCAAGGTACCTTTCACACATATAGACGGAATGCGTAAGCGTTTGGTCACACAGAACGTCAATTTTGCTTTTTCAATTGACTTTTTATTACAACGCTCTATAATAAAAGTAACAGGAGGTGTACATTTATGATATTATACCACGGAACACATATACAAGGAATTGAAACATTAAAACCCATTGCTACACGCATAAATGCAATTTCAAAAGCCGTTGTCTGTCTATCTTCCAATCCGTATACCGCCTTGTTTTACATTTGGAGCAGACCGTACAAATGGGTAGCTTTTGACGAAGATTCAAACGGCCGAGTTGTTTTTACCGAACAATACGAAGGCATGCTCTTCGATTTCTACAACAACCTCAGCGGCAGCATTTATGAATGCGACGGAAACGACCCCCAAATTACACAAACTCATATGGAGGGAGTTTATACTTCCGAATCCCCTATTAATATCACAAAAGAAATCTTGATTTCTAATGTATATGAAGAAATCATAAAACATGAAGCAACCGGAAATATCATCATCCGAAGATACACCCACTTATCGGCTGAGGAGAAGAATAACATCTCAAAAACCACCGTAAGAGCCATTCATATGCAAAAATTGCTCTCGCCTTCCAATAGCACCACAAAATTCGAGCTAATTGATTTTGTAAAGTCGCATTTTCCAAATGAATGGGGGATCGCATCAAAAATGTCTCAACGGCAAATTGATGAAATGATAAAGGAATGGAAAGCTTCCTTGCAAGGTAAATAAAAAGGCTCCCTTTACACAAGGGAGCCTCTTTTGGGCAAAGTCTTAGACGATTTAAAGAACTGATAAAGTCTGCAGGGGATCATTCCGTTATAAAGCTTTCTGACCTTATCGGCGCGTTTGCCGTAATGTCTTTCAAACTGCTCGTCCGAGGTAAGGATGTACACCTGCCACGGGTCAAGCGCGGCAAAGGTCTTACCTATCTCGCCGTAAAGCCTCTCGACCTCCTGATAGCTCATCAATCTTTCGCCGTAGGGGGGATTGGTTACAACAGTTCCCCTCTCGCCGTTGTTTTTAAGCTGACGCGCATCCATTTCGTAAGCGTTTATAAGCTCCGAAACACCTGCGCGCTCCGCGTTTTGCTTTGTCAGGCGGATTGCGGCAGGATCGATATCCGTTGCATTGGCGCGGAAATCTGTCTTAATTATGCTGTCATATGCTTCCTCGCGGGCGGACTTCCATATATCGGCGGATATCTGTGGAAAATCCTCGGCGGCAAACGCGCGGTTCATTCCGGGGGCGCGCTTTTGCATCATCATCGCCGCCTCAATTGCAATGGTTCCGCTTCCGCAGAAGGGATCCCACAAAAGTACGTTCTCGCGCGGACGGCTTATTGCCGCGATAGCGGCGGCAAGAGTCTCCCTGAGGGGCGCAGCAACGCTTTCGGGTCTGTAGCCGCGCTTATGAAGCGGAGCGCCCGAGGTCTCTATCATATAGTAGGCAATATCGCGGAAAATGAAAAATTCCACGCGGTATTTGTTTTCCGTTTCGGGGAATCGGGATATACCGTAAATGGGTGAAAGGCGGTTTACTATCGCCTTTTTAATTATCTTCTGGCAATCGGGTACGGAAAACAGCGTGCTTTTTATCGCGTGTCCCGTTACGGGGAAGGCATCATCCTTACCTATCCACTCCTCCCACGGGAGCGCGGCGGCACCGTCAAAAAGCTCGGTAAAGGTGGTTGCACGGCACTCACCCATTTTAATATATACCCTCTCAGCAAAGCGCAGAAAGATATTACATCTTGCAACGGCATTAAGATCCCCCTCAAAGGTAACTCTGCCGTCCATTGTGTCGACACGCTTATATCCGAGCGCATCAATTTCCTCACCAAGCAGCTTTTCAAGGCCGAAAAGGCAGGTGGCAACGTATGTATACATCAGTCGATATCCTCAACAACCTTTTCGGGCGGATCAAGCAGCACGTAGGGATTTTTTATCAGACGCTGCATCATCTTGAATGCACCCGCATAGTAGAAGCCGTCGCAAATTCGCTCATCAGTAACAACGGTAATATCCATTACGGGACGGATCTCCACCGTTCCGTCGTCATTTACGTGGTTCTCCTTGCGTCTTTTGCCGTAGGAGAGGAATATAGGCAAATTACCGAAGTTATACAGGTGATGGAAGATAGGGGGAATTCCAAGGCTTCCCATACTGGTTATGATAAAGGAGCCGTGGAACGGGCTGACACCAAGAAGGAACTTGGGAAGGCAGAAATAGTAGTCCCAGGTCTTAAGCAGCCACACGGCAAAGCGAAGGAGAAAACGGGGCAGATACGTAAGCACCTTTGCCGTTTTATCAAAGTCGCTGTTAGATTCCAAATTGGTATTCTCCTCGATCACCTTGTTGAACTTGTTATAAACGTCAACAACGGTATCGGTGGGCTCAAAATAGCATTTTACGACTGTATCGGGGCTGTCAAGGGACAGTTCTTTTTTTACGGTCATAACAACTTCAATATTGTTTCTTGCAAATATGCGCTGGCCCGCAATAAAGCGGTTGATAGCAGGGCGCTGGGAAACCGTACGCACGTATGCCGCAAGGAAAATATGAAGCATACCCATATTTATATTGCCTGCCGCCTTCTGCTCGCGCAGGAATTTATCGCATACTGTAAGATCTATAGTATCGCTGAAAAAATTCATGGAATCATTGCGATCCGCCATAATAAAGGGGGATACCACGGACATAGGATCTATGGTACGTAATCTTCTTCCGTCGCTTCGGTCACCCCAGCGGCGTTTTCTTGGCTTCTTTTCCTGCATTTCTGCAGTTTCAGTCTTTGTCTCTGTTGCGGTGTTGTTCATATGAACCTCCGTTTTTGTTATACACAGTAATATTATCATAAAAATGTCGGAATTACAAGAAAAAAAAGAAAACTCGCAATGCAAGTTTTCTTTTTTTCGAAATTAAGCAATATCGGATACCGAGCTTTCGGTAAATACTATATCGACCTTCATTTCCTTGCCGTCGCGGATAAGGGTAACGGTCACGGTATCCCCTACGTGCACGCCAAGCATAAAATCAACTATATTATGTACTCTGTCTGCCATTACCGTTTCTCCGTTCGCGGAAAGAGAAACGATTATATCGTCAACAAGCACCTTGCCCACAGCCGCAGAGGAGGAAACTATCTCCTTGACAACAACGTTTTCCTTACGGTACACCGCTCCCGTATCGGGATCGATGACGGTATGGGGATCCTCATAAGTTACGGTAATACCGAGCAAGCATTTTTTTATATTCGAAGCACCGTACGTTTCCCTGGAATGGATGATATTATCCGCGGCACGGAATGCAATATCCGAAGGGATGACATAACCGATGCCCTCTACCTGCTCGTCGATGTTCTTTGCAACCACAACCCCAATCACCTTGCCGTCTTTATCAAACAGTGCACCGCCGCTGTTACCGTGGTTTAAAGGTGCTTCCGTGCGCAAAAGGCGCATAACCACCTTGCCGTTATCATCCGCGCGGTCAACCTCAAGCTCCATGGAATCCATACTGACGGTACCGACCGATGCGGCAAGTCCCATCGACTTTGCATTTCCTATGGTAAACACAGTCTCTCCAAGCTTTACGCTTGAAGACGAACGAGGCTGAACAGCAACTACGTTGCCGTTTTTGATAAGCTCGCTGTCCGTTACCTTGAGCACCGCTATGTCAAAGGTTGCACTGCCGCCCACAAACTCTGCAGGTATTTGCAGGTCGGTCTGCTCCAGTCCGTAAAGACGCACGTATATCTCCTGGCTGAGCTTTTCCTTCGAAACGCTGTCGTATACCGCGTGGTAATTTGTAATTATGTACGCCTCGCCCTTCTCCTTATCAAGCTTGTAGATAAAGCCGGATGCGGCAGAACCGCCTTTTGAGGTATTGGTATACGACGCACCCTGAATGCGGTAATTGAAATATGAGAGAACGGAAACAGCGGAAAGTGCAGAGCAATTTATGGTACGAACCAGCTCACCCTCACTGTCTATACCGAGAACATCACGCTTGTATTCCTCTGCAGTGCCGGTATATCCTTGGCTCACAGCGGCAGCATACAAGGTTTCAAATGATGCGTTAAGCAGAGAAAAATCCTTACCGTCTGCGCCGTCCTTGCCATCCTTGCCGTCATTACCGTCGGCACCGGCATCTCCCTTCAGCGATTCAAGCCACTCCTTTTCCGTACCGACAAAGCCGTTTTTTACGGCAATATCGTATGCGGACAGCCCTGCCTCTGCAGTACACGACACAAGTGCGGGAACAAGTAAAACAAAGCACAAAACCAGTGCTGTAATTCTTTTCAAGCTGTTATAAAGCATATTAGACCTTTCAGATTTTATTGCTTTTTTATTATGATACCACTTTTTTTAGCACAAATCAACAAATACCGCAAAATACCTTGCAAGTTTCACCGTTCGTTCACATTTACCCGCCTCCGCGTGCATTGACAATATAAAAAGCGTGTGTTAAAATGGAATGAATAACATAAAAGGAGATCATTATGGCTTTTTTTACCGATGACAGAAAGCTTATTGAAAAAATAGAAGATGACAAGATAGCATATCTTACCACCGCAAACGATTCCATTGAAGCGGGGCTTATATGTGAGTTTCTGCGCGATGCGGGCATTCCATGCATGGGCAAGGACAGAGTCGCGTCCGCAACCGCAAAGGTATACACCGGATTTGCCAATATGGGTACAGATATCTTCGTTGCCCGCCCGAAGCTTGAGGAAGCAAAGGAGCTTATTTTAGCATATATGAACGGAGATTTTGTCGAAACTGAGGAAACTGAAAATGAGTAAAAGCACCGTACTGATCACGGGCGGCTCGGGCGGTATAGGCCTTTGCCTTGCGCGCGAATTTGCCTCACGCGGCAATGACATCATACTTGTTTCCTCAAACGAGGAGCGCCTCGGCAGAGCAAAAGCAGAGCTTGACCGCGACTTTAACGTTGACGTAAGTTATATTGCCTCTGACCTTGCAAGCAACGGCGGTGCAGATGAGCTTTACCGCAAAGTAAGCGACTCGGGCAAAACGGTAGACATACTTGTAAACAACGCAGGCTTTGGCGATTACGCCGAATTCGTTGAAAGCGATTGGGAAAAGCAAGAGCGTATGGTCACGCTTAATATTACCTCGCTTATGCATCTATGCCGTCTTTTCGGTGCTGATATGAAAAAACGCCGCGAGGGCAGAATACTTAATATCGCATCATGCGCCGCTTTTGTGCCGGGTCCCTATATGAGCGTTTATTACGCATCCAAGGCTTTCGTGCTGTCATTTTCCGAGGCTATCCACGAGGAACTGAAGGAATACGGCGTATACGTTACGGCACTCTGCCTCGGCCCCACCAACACGGGATTTACAACAGCCGCCGATATGGGCAAGTGTACTATGTTCAAAAAGATAAAACCCGATACCCCCGAGGCTGTCGCAAAAACAGGCTACAAGGCGGTAATGAAAGGCAAGGCGGTAAAATATCACGGACTGCCGACCAAGCTGATTTCATTTGCTTGCCGAATGTCTCCCCGCTTTTTGAACAGAATATCCTCAAAAAACATAAATTCAAAACCGGAGTAAAAAATGATAAAGGTACTGAACGTACTCACGGACACGAATATCGGCGGCGCAGGCAGACTGCTTGTACATTATCTGCGCAATTTTGACCGCAGCCGCTTTGACGTTTACGTATGCCTGCCCAAGGGAAGCTTACTTATCCCCGAGGTTCAAAAGGTCGGATATTCGGTTATAGAAACCGAATACGGCAAGGATAAGACCTTTGAAGCGGCAGCCGTAAAGGAGCTGTGCGGAATTATTAAGGAAATAAAGCCCCACATCGTGCACAGCCACGCTTCTCTTTCCGCGCGTGTCGCCGCAAGCCTTTGCGGTATAAAGAGCCGTATGTACACGCGTCACTGTGCCTACGACCTTGCCCCAAGCGCAAAAAAATTCCCCAAAAAGCAGATAAGCGGATTTATCAACAATTCCCTTTCCACCGCTATCGTTGCCGTTGCGGATGCCGCCGCTGAAAATCTTACCGACACGGGTGTAGATCCCAAAAAGATAACCGTCATTCAAAACGGGGTTGAAAGGCTGGCGGAGATCTCCGAATCGGAAAAGCTTGCACTTAAAGAAAAACTCGGCATCAAGAAAAATGACACGGTGCTTATCATTAATGCGCGTCTTACTGCTGTCAAAGGGCATGACTATCTCCTGCGCGCCTTCTGCGGCATTTGCGAAACAAACGAAAATGTAAAGCTTATCGTACTCGGAACGGGCGAAGAGGAGGATAAGCTGAAAAAACTCGCCAGCGAGCTTAATATTGCAGGCAAAGTGATCTTTACGGGATTTGTAAATGATGTCGCACCCTATATAAACGTGTCCGATATCAACGTCAATTTCTCTTGGGGAACGGAGACATCCAGCCTCGCGATAAGCGAGGCGATGACCCTCGGCGTGCCCACCGTTGCATCCGATTTCGGCGGCAACCCCGGAATGATAGAAAGCGGAGTAAACGGTCTGCTTGTTGCAAACAAGAACGAAATAGAGCTCCAGAAAACGCTTACTGAGCTGATAAACGACCCCGAACGAGTTCGCACCCTCGGCGAAGGCGCAAGGCAGCTGTACGCACAAAAATTCAGCGCCTCCGCAATGACACGCAAGCTTGAAGCGCTTTATGAAAAGGAATTTGAATCGAGATACAAATAACAGAGACTAAAAACCGCCTGCGCGGTCATCCTTGAGCGAAAGAGAAGGATCTGCGCAGGCGGTTTTTATCTTTCCATTATTTTCTTTAGTATATCCGTATCTGCAGGGCAGAATTCGTACTGCGGTATCTCATCGGGCGTTATCCAGCGGAATGCCTTGTGCTCGAAAAGTATCGGGGTTCCGTAGGCAATGAAGGCATTGTAAAGCTTAAGATGCACCGTGATATCTTCGTATTCGTGCACCGTCTCCGCAAAAAGCTCCTGCACCGTAAGCGTAACACCAAGCTCCTCGCGGCACTCGCGTATAAGTGCGGCCTTATCGCTCTCCCCGGTCTCGACCTTGCCTCCGACAAACTCCCAAAGAAGCCCACGTGCCTTATTTTCCGGGCGCTGACATATCATAAATCTTTCGTTTTTCGCATCCCATATCAGGGCGGCAACCACTTCTGTCATTTTTTTACCTTCCTTTAAAACTCATATTCTCAAAAAAAAGCCCGCTGAATCTGCTGTCCGCGCCGAGGTCGATATATTCCGAATGCTCTGTGATCTCACTCAGGCTGTTACCCTCGCAAGCGTATTTTACCGTACCGAGCAGGCTTGAATTGTTTACGGGCACAAATCTGTCCGCAAGAGATGCGGGAAGCAGACCGAGATATGCCGCATTCCCTACGTTCAGCTTTGCGGAAAATCCACCCGCGACGTACATTTTTTCTATATTTTCATACTCTATTTCTGCGTGCTTCATAAGGCATTCTGCTGCCGACCTTACAGCCGACTTTGCAAGCTGAAATTCGCGGATATCGGCGGGAGTAAGCCGCACATCCTCGGAAAGCATGAGATCGTCCTCCATATAGCCGCTTTCATCCGCAGTGCCGTTTTTCACAAGCTCGGCAATGATATCAACAAGCCCCGTGGCGCAAATGCCCTCGGGCTCAACATCCCCGATAACGGAATAGATGCCGTTCGAGTAAGCATATACAGCACCTTCGCACGCGCTCATCCCCGAAGAGATATTCGCACCCTCAAAGCAAGGGCCCGCCGCCGCTGTCGCCGAGAGGTATCTTCCCTCTCCGAACAGCACTGTCTCCGCATTCGTACCAAGGTCAATAAGCAGTGAATACTTCCCCGCCTTCGGAGCCTCAACGTACCCAAGCCCCGCAACGATATCCGCACCGACAAAGGCGGATATTCCGGGAAGGGATACTATTTCACCGATGCAGTCAAAGCCCAGCGAAGCGCCGCTTACCTTCCGTTCAGTGAGAAAAACGGGGGTGTACGGGCTTACTCCAAGTGAGGAGCAGTCAACACCGAAAAACAGATGAAGCATCGTAGTGTTTCCTGCAACGTACATTTTTTCAACCGCTTTTACCCCAAATTCCGCAAAAAGACCGTCCGCCATTGCCCAAAGCCTTGCGAGGAGTGTACGTTGAAGCTTTTCCGTGCCATTTTTACTGCAATACTCTATTCTTGAAATTACGTCCGCACCGAATTCTCTTTGAGGATTGGGAGCAGTTTTTGTTTTTACTATACGCTTTTCATCAAGCGACACAAGCGCAAACGCAAGCGTAGTAGTGCCGATATCAAGGCAAAGACACATATTTTCCGTAGCTTTGTGCGTTTCATCAGCGCCTGTAACGGAAACGATATCCTTGCTATCCGGCAGGTGCACAAAAGCATCCCCGCGCACAACGTATCTGCAGGCAAGCTCCTTTCTGCCGTTCACGCAAACCTCGCATTTTTTGCACACGCCTCTGCCCCCGCAGGGGCTGTCGACATGCAAATCATGCTCCCCGAGAATATCGGAAAGAAGCCTCTCGCCCTCAAATTCTATTCTCTTTTCGGTTCCATTTTGTATGATCGTAAGTATGGGCATAAAAACTCCTTTGCTTTTCAAACGCAAAGCTTATTTTTATAATTATAAACAGCAACGCCTATTTTGTCAATGCGTTGGAAAGCTTCGACCGCTTACCTTAAAACGGACTGCCCGAAAAGGCAGTCCGTTTTGCTAACTATCATCATTCTCAGCAAAGAGATACTGTATTCTTGCCCTCATATATATCGCTTCATCACCTAACGTTTACGGGAACACGAAGCTTTGACAAAACGGCCTTTATATCCCCGATGCTCTCCTTGCCGTCGGCATTTACATCGTACGAGCCGCAGTATTCAGAGCCGCCAACGTTTTGCCGCACATACAGAAGCAGAGCATCTGCAATGCTTGTCTTTCCGTCGCGGTTGATATCATAGCGATAGATATTCGACGGCAACAGCTGATAGGTTGAAGACGGTCCTCTTATAGTCAGAATATCCGGACCTCCGTTCGGGTCCTTAACAAACTGAACCTTATCAACACAAGTCTGCCTCGGTGTTACCTTGCCGACCTCGGCATGCTTATGATACAGCATATAAAGCTCGGTTCCGTCGGGCGACGGTGCGAACACTCCGTAGCCGACACCGTCAACAGCGCTGTTATAAGTCAGCACCTCATTGTACTCATATCTTGTATAGGGTCCGTAAATATTCTCTGCGGTTGCATAAGCAAGTCCGTAATGTCCCAAATAATGCCCCGCAGACCAAACCAAATAATAGATACCGTTATGCTTGCAGATAGAGCCGCCCTCGCTGACAAAGCCGTAGCCGTCGTTTTCATACTCTGTTGTGGGGGACATTATCTTACGAAGCGTTCCCCGAACCGCGGAAAAAACTCCATTCTCAAGCTTTATCTGTTCAATATAAACGTGGTTGCCGTTGCCGAAGCGGTTGTATATCATATACAGCTTACCGTCATCGTCCAAAAAAGCAGTCCGTATATCTCTTTTACGTTATGTAACGGTTTTTCTCCGTTCTTATATTCAAACGGGCCGTAGGGCGAATTTGAACTTGCACAATAAATGCGCGCCTCTCCCTCAGCGGTCTTTCCCGTGAAGAACAAATAAAATACACCGTCATAATAAAACGGAATAGGGCTCATATAGCCGCTTACTTGATTCTTGTATTCATCTGGCTTGTGGGTAAAAACCACGTCGCGCGCAACCCAATCTACAAGATTGGGAGACGTATACATTTGAAAAATATTATTCCCGGACTGAATTCGGTGGTAAAGATAGTAAGTTCCGTTATAATTCAGCAAAGCGGGGTCTGCACCCGTATTCACGGGGTTTTTATAGGTCTCGCCAACCTTTCCGACGCTGTCCGTAACGGAAAGCGAGGACACCTCGCCGCCCTCCAGCCATACACCGAATTTTCCGGACTTGTATGTTTTGAGGCTCAGCTCAAACGTGTAAAAAGCATCCTTGCCCTGAGATAGCGCATCAAAAAGGACCCTGGCTACTTTTTTGTTTACGGAGACCGATGTCAAATAAACGCCGTCTCCCACCGGTGTGTTTTTACTTCCGAGCCAAATATATTTTCCGTCATCTATTTGGTACAGAGAAGCAGTCTCTTCATCCTTGTTGATGACGAAAGCGTATCCGTTTTTCTCGTCCTTCATACCGAAAAACAGCTTGCTTACACCTGCAGGCTTTAAAAGCACGGACGCGGCAAAATCGGCATCAAGCTTTTCTGCAGACAGCATGGCACCGACACCGCTTACGGCATCTCCATCATTCTTCAAGCCCGAAGCTTGAAAATCAACACCGCAAAAGCCGATGCTCTCATTCATTTCGGGAAGAACGTCATCCACGAAAACAGTAAATTTGAAATTGTCAAAATATCCGCTATCGCTGTAAAACTTCCGCAAACCGATGGTTTTCCCAAACGAGGTGTAAATATCGTCCGCGGTGGCAGTGTTGTTAGTGCCAAGATCATAGGAGATGCTGAAATACTTTGTTTTTCCGTCAAGCGACGTAACCGTATAAGTCAGATTATCTCCAACCACACGCACGGTAAGATGAATATCCTTTTTTGTTACTAAGGAATCACTTACAACAACGTTTCCGCCCCAACCGCCTTTCGCGTTATAGCAGCCGAGTGCCGCTTGCCTTCCGTCGGGACCTATAAAGCAGTCAAACCCCAAAAAGGCAGTCGGATTTGAGGATAAGCCCTTGCCCTCGGCGCCGATAAGGATTCCGCCCGTGGAGGTGTGACCTATGAAGTCGACGTCGACCTGATAGTTCATTCCCTTGTACTGCTCGGGAATATCGTATACCAAGTATGCCGAGCCGCTTCCGTTGCCCGTGTAAAGTGCGCCGTTTTTAACGCTCCAGTTTCCCTTCAGCTTGAACGCAGAAAGGTCGGTCGAGGAAAAATCGTTATCAATGAGAACCACGTTATTTAACGCCGAGCCGGAGGCCAAAACAAGAAAGCTTGATACAAATACTGCCGAAGCAGTCAATATACTTATCAGCAACGCCCTTGTAAGCCTTCTCATTCCCTTAAACCTCCCACGCGCCAACGGCATCAAAAAACGCGTTTATATTTGCCCAGCTTGCGTGATGAGGAATATCGCATCCCGAGGAAATTACGAAATTCGGATACTTTGCGCAACGGCAAAGCAGATCTGCAACAGCCGCACGCATACTCTCGGGCGTTCCGTCGGTGAACTGTGCAACGGGGTCGATATTACCCATGCAAATAACATCGGAGGGTGCTTTTTCGAGTATGCTTACCATATCGACAGCGTTGCCAAAGTGGTAAGCCGCCGCTCCCTGCGCGAGAATACCGTCAAGCATTCCGAGAACTGCATTTCCGCAGTTGTGGTAGATAACGGAAAAATCCTCATCCTGCACAGCTTCAATTATCTGTTTTACGTAAGGAACGGAAAATTTCTCTGCCATCGCGGGGCTCATTATGCCCGCAAGAGGCTCTGCCATAACAATACCCGATGCACCCGCACTCTTAAACGCTTTTGCGTATTCTATAAGATACAGCGTGGCTTTTTCAAGTACTTTATGCACTGTTTCCGGCTCATCAAAGCAAAGGTACATTATCTCCGTAACGTCCATAAGTCTGCCGGCAAGTGAATAAGGACCTATTACACCCGCAAGCACGGGCTTATCCTTTATTCTCTCTGCCGCAAGGCGTATGCCCTCCACGCAAACAGCGGCTCTTCCCTTGTCAAGTGCGGGCACTGCAAGAGCATCCGCACCCGCTTCATCGCACACAAGCTGACCGATAACGGCGGGAACCTCGTCGCTCGCAAAGCGCACCTCTGCACCGAATGCTTCCGCCTCCACGGAAAGATCCATAAGACTTATGGCGGCAAGTGTATCGGTATTTTCGGCAACGGTCTGTATCGCCCTTGCCTGAAGCTCCGCATCCTTCACAAGCTCCTCTACGGTAACACCCAGTTTCTGTGCCGCAGGGAACGAAAGTATAGGCAGGGCGCGTTTTTTATCCGAACTTGCTGCTTCTGTCAGCAGTTTTTTAATATTTTCTTTCATAAACCGAATCCTTATTTTATTGGCTTTTCGGGGGGCGGACAGTTTTTTACAAGCACTATCCTCTCCCCCTTTGATATGTCCATTATCCTGTCAACGGGCATTCCCGCACAGGGATTTACGTAGATTATCTGATCGCCGCGAAGACCGTCAAGGTAAAGCTCCAGATCCTCTGCGGCACGGTCATTAAGCTGAACGGAGCGCAGATTTTTCATATTGCGGAAGGTCTCCATGTGCTGAGAGTGAGAGCCGCAAAGATGAATCATTCCGCCGTGCTCGTATTCGCCCAAAATACCGTTATCAAGCTCCGCAATAAACTCGCGGTACATATCCGCGCTCACAAGCTGTGTTGTACATCCGCAGAGCTGACCGTATCCCGGCGGCTGTGTTCTTACCCAGGAAATTACAGGCTGAAGCTGTTCCTTTGGGATATTATCTATGTACCATCTGTGCAACGTGCGGATAAGGGTGTTTATTACGTCAAGATCGCGGCGAACCGCATCCTCATCATCATACATGGCAAAAAGAGCATCCTGACCGTACAGATTAAGCAGAATATTAAGTGAGCTTGAAAGCGTGGGCAGACCGAAAAGAGGATATTTTACGTCTGCATCAAGAAAAGCCTTTGCGGCGCGCTTTGAAAGCTGCCACGTTTCGTCCTTGTCAAGGTCGGGCATTTCAAGAGAGCCGATGGGTGTTTTAAGATAATCCGCATTCCACTGCCCGCAATGGTAATACACGTTCGCTCCCAGCATCTTGTCTATGTAGTGAACACCGTAAGGCGGGTACTCCACGCAAACGGGCGAAAAGCCGTCGGGGAGCGTGGGTCTGTGGACGTACATCAATTCAAGACAATCGGTTATCCAGTCCTCGGGTTCGGTGTAAAGATAGGAATTATCCTTCGGGCGGGGCACTGTTCCGTGAAGCGTGAAAACCTTTTTGGAATTGTATTCGTTTTCCCTGCCGTCAAAAAGGTCGCGCATTCGATCAAACCACATATCGCGCTCGGCGATGAGGGCGGTATCATTCAAATATGCGTGTGCCTCGGCAGATAACTTTTTCATTGAAAAACTCCTTTACTTTGGCACATCGGGCGAAGGAACGTTTGCGGCAAGAATTATCCTCTTTCCCTTTGATATTTCCATGATCTTTTCAAGGGACATCCCCGGACACGGGGAAACGTACAGGACCTGATCGTCGCGAATTCCTTCCAGATACTGCTCAAGATGCTCGCACGCACGGTCATTCAGCTGAAGCGCGCGAAGATTCTTCATATTGCGGAAGGTCTCCATGTGCTGAGTGTGCGTACCGCACAGGTGGATCATACCGCCGTTTTTATATTTACCGAGCACCGCATCATCAAGGTCTGCAATAAAATCACGGTACAGATCAGTTCCGAGCAGCTGCATAGTGCAGCCGCAAAGCTGACCGTATCCTTGGGGTTGGCAACGCGCCCACGGAGCGCAAGCCTGCAGCTGTGCATAGGGAACCGTATCAATGTACCATCTGTGCATTTTTCGGATGAGCTCGTTTATAACTTCAAGGTCGTGGCGAACTGCATCCTCGTCCTCATACATTGCTATCAGACCCTCTTGTCCGTACAAATTCACCAAAATGTTCAGCGCACTTGCAAGCACAGGGGTCGCCTGCAGGGGGAGCTTAACGTCAGCTTCAAGGAACGTTTCGACAGCCCTCTTGGTGTTCTGCCAAAGCTCGTTCTTTTCAAGATCGGGCATTTCAAGCGAACCGATTGGCGTTTTTAAATACTCCGTGTTCCACTGACCCGCGTGGAAATGCACGTTGGCACCGAGTATCTTATCAACGTAGTGCACGCCGTAAGCGGGATATGAAATACATACAGGCGTAAATCCGTCAGGTCTTGTCCGTCTCTCGGCATACATAGTCTCCAGGCATTCAATGACCCAATTCTCGGGATCGGTGTAAAGATCAGAGCCGTTTTTCGGTCGAGGCACCACTCCGTGAAGCGTAAATACCTTCTTGGAATTATACTCGTTCTCCTTGCCGTCAAAAAGGTCCTGCATCCTGCCAAGCCACATATCGCGCTCGGCAATAAGAGATGCGTCGTTTAAATATGCGTGTGCTTCCGCTGATAGCTTTTTCATGATCTTTCTCCCAAAAGCTTTACTGCTTTGCCTTGCAGAATTCAACCGCGGCATCCGCCGCGCTTGCGGCGTCGTCTGTGTAGCAGTCTGCACCTATCTGCTTGCAGAAATCCTCGGTAACGGGGGCGCCTCCTATCATGATTTTTACTTTATCGCGTATTCCCGCCGCTTCTGCCGCCTTTACCACCTCATCCATAACGTGCATAGTGGTAGTAAGGAGTGCGGAACAGCAAATAACATCGCAGTTTTCGTCGATTGAGGTCTGTACGAATATTTCGGCGGGCACGTCGGTGCCGAGGTCGATGACCTCAAGGCCGTTGCCCTCCATCATCATTTTTACGAGGTTCTTGCCGATATCGTGCAGATCTCCTTGAACGGTTCCGATGCATACCTTTCCCGTAACCTTAACGCCGCTTGCCGCAAGGTGGGGCTTAAGTATCTGCGCGCCCATATTCATTGCGCGGGCGGCAATAAGCACCTCGGGCACGAATATCTCATTGTCGCGGAACTTCTGCCCTATAACGCTCATACCCGCAAGCAAGCCTTCGTTCAATATTTTTTCGGGCTCACAGCCCTCGTCAAGTGCCGCCTGCACAAGCTCAGCAACGATCTTGCCCCTGCCCTGCTGCATTTTTTCGGAAATCTCGCTCAAAACTACCATTATTCTTTCTCCCTTTTCTTTAGCCGATCTTTTGTTTGATCTGTATTGGTTCGGCGTGGTGCCGAAGGTACTCTGAAAGTTCTTATAAAATGAATTTATATCCCGCACTCCGCAGGCATTTGCTATCTGCTCGACCGTCATATCCGTCTCTCTCAGCAGTTTGCACGCGTGATTCATACGCACGCCCCGCAGATATACCGAAAACGCCTCTCCGGTGAATTCCTTAAAGAGACGGCTGAGGTGCGACTTGCTGATGTACAGAGCTTCCGCTATGGTTTCAAGCCGCAGATCGCTGTTGCCGAAGTTCTCCATTACCATACGCACGGCAACTCCAACGTTGTGCCATTCCTTGGGAATCCCGCTTTGGCTGTGCTCTGCTTCTCCGATATATCTGCCGAGGGCAATGAATACCGTCTGCAGATAAGCACGCACCGCGTGCTCCCAATTCGGCTTTTTCTCCGCCGCCTCGCGCGCTATCTCACCCAAAAGCTCTGTCATTTTTTCGTACGTGAACGCATTAAGCGTTGCGTAAGCAATAACCGATCCGCCGAAAATACCGTAACAGTAATTCTCGTTTCCCATATCGGATGCCGTGCCGTCAAACCAATCACGTATATCGAAATACACACGAAGCAGCTTTAGCTTTTCGCCAGCCTCGCTCACGTAACAGTTATGCGGAATATCGGGCGGAATAACAAAGATATCGCCCACTTTGCACGGTACAGCCTGTCCGAATACACGGCACTCTCCCGCTCCGTCCGTCACCAAGTCCACCTCAAATACTTCGTTTACAGCAAGGTGGGCGGATGTAATATCCGAAGGCGCCGCCTCGCAGCACACAACTGTCTTGCATGTAATAAGCGCTCCGTTTAAAAGCTCCGCTCTGTTTTTCCATATCGGCCGCTTTGTATAAGTAAGCAAATACTCACACTCCTTTGACCCATAGTTTTACATCAATACCGAGTTTTGATTTTATTATATATCAACAAATGCTCAAAATAAATGCGTTTTTCTCCGTTTTCAGATCCTATCTGCGAACAGAACCATATAAATAACGGACTGCCCGAAAAGGCAGTCCGTTTTGAAATTTCTTACCGAATATCTCTCGGAAATCAACTGTTCAAATTCCATAACGATCACTCCTGTTATTTACATATCATTTCCTCTTATAATTCAAGACGAGGCTTCCGTTTTCACGCTCGGCTTTCCGTTCGCGGTTGATGCGGTAGTATATCTCCGTTGCCTCGGCACATTCCGGCTGAAACAGAAAATCTCCTGTGACCTTGCCATCAATGGAGGTCACCATATGGCAAATGATATACGGTCTGTTCATTTATTTGAGCTTCTTTCCGTCGGAAAAGGCGTTGCCCACCTTCTCACCCAGCTTGATATAGGTATGGTGTACGGGATCGTAAGTGATAGCCTCAAGCTTTGCGGGATCTATCAGTCCGTCTGCTCCAAGCACTGATTCGTCCGCGCTTACGTTTACGATCTCGCCGATGCAAATGCCGTCTTCATTGAATTTGAGGAGCCTACACTCGAGCGTCATAGGAAATTCGGTGATGATCGGCGCATTTACAAATGCCGATCTCGCGGTAGTAAGGCCTGCCTTTTCCATTTTATTGGGAGCATTGTTGCCCGAAACGATTCCGACGTAATCCGCTTCTATAACGTGCTTGGCATCGGCAATGCTGACGGTAAACGCGCCGCTTTCGATGATATTTTTTGTAGTCTTGTGATCGTCGGCAAGGCAAACCATAATTTGATTGGTATCGTATGTTCCGCCCCAAGCCGCATTCATACAGCAGGGCGTGCCGTTCTTGTCATAGGCAGCAACGATAAATACGGGCATAGGATAAGCCCAGGTCTTTACGCCAAAATCTTTACGCATATTTTGTTACCTCACTTTTATATTATGCTTGTAAAATGTTCTTTTTTCTATTATAAAACATCTTTGTAAATTTTTCAATCAGATAAGGATGACTTCTCTACCCTTTTTGATGGCGTAATCAAGTGCGATCTTAGTGCCGCTTTTTCGGGTGGTCGGGGCTTGAGATTCATCGTAATAGACGATGCAGTATTTACTGTTATTAATCATTTCGTAGTTTCGCTCGACGTAGGCGGCGCGGCCTGAGCCGTGAAGTTTTTCGGGGTAATAAGTTTCGTCGTAGGATTTGAGAAGGTACGCCGTAAAGCTCTCGTTTATATACGGGAATTCTGCCCTCACGTAGATTCGCTTTACGTGTGGGTATTTTTCTTTTAATTTGGTAACGACCTCAAGGCACAAACGGTCAAACTCCGATTTACTGCCGAACAGGAACGTGTCAACATTTTCGTCCGTAATCAGTCTTTCAACTACTTCGGTTATTTTAGTCCTCAGCTCGTCGGTTTCGTTTATGGTTCTGTGACCAAAAAAGCAGCAGATGTTTTCTTTCATAAATTTATCTCCTATGTGCGATATATCGTAATTATAACACACAAACGCCAACTTTGCGATATATCCCACACGATATATCGAATATTTTTATAAAATTATAGCAACGATATATCGTAGAGGTGGTTCTATGAATACTAAAAATGCTGTTGCGAACCGTATTATTCAATTGTGTAATCAGAAAAGCATTGCGATAAATGCTTTGGCAAATTTATCAGGCATATCTCCTTCAACGCTTTATAGTGTTTTGAACGAGAAAAGCCAAAACCCCGGAATTGTAACAATCAAGAAGCTGTGTGACGGATTAGACATTTCGCTTCGTGAATTCTTCGATGCTGACATTTTCGATGACATAGAACAAGAGATTCAATAAATTAAAAGAGGACAATGACTTTTCGGTCATAGTCCTCTTTTGATTAACTTTCGTTCTCGTCGGTAGTTTCCCGATTACAACAATTCTTTCATTTTCCTTGTAAGGTACAGCGGCATATTGGTGATATAGCCGTCCTTGCGATAGCCGCGTTTGGAGAAGCGGACTGCGTGCTCGGGGAGGTGCTCGTTCACGTATTTTTTAAACGTAGGTGCGGATTTGTCCTCGCCGCCCTTGGCTTCGACGGGGATGACTTCCGTACCGTTTTGCAGGACGAAATCGATCTCTCCGCTTCTATCCGAATAATAGTGAGGAGCCACGTCAAACTGACCGATCAGCTGCTGCAGGACGTAGTTTTCGGTCAAAGGACCCTTAAACTGATAGTCGGTCTTTAAGAGGATAGCGCTGTTGTCGATACCCGCCATATATTTGAGAAGTCCCGTATCAAAAACGAACAGCTTGAACTGATCCATCTTGCGGAAAGCGGACAGCGGATGCTCCAATTTGGAGAGATTGTATACGCGGTTCAGCATCCCCGCAGAAACAAGCCATTCGATAGCTTCCTCAAAATCTCTCGCTCTGCCGCCTTCTCGAACTGCTCCGTACATAAACTTCTCGTTGGGCTTTGCAAGCTGAGTTACGATACTGCGGAAAACCTGCAAGATCCTTCCGCTGTTTACCTTTCCGTTGTGCTTTGAAAAGTCGTTCTCGTAGATCTGAACAAGTTCCTTCTGGATCTGCGTAATTCTTGCCGGATCCTTATACTTCACCCAGGAAGCAACGCACTCTGGCATTCCGCCGATGATCAGATAGTTGTTATACACTTCCATCAGGCGATTGTGGAAGATCTCTTCGATCGTTTGCCCCTTAGTTATGCTTTGATAGTAGGCATACAGCGGCTCATCGGTAGCATTCAAAAATTCATCAAAGGTCAGCGGATGAATATCCAAAAGATTGACCATCCCCACCGGGTAAGATTTAGGCTGAGCAAGGAGCGTTCCGAGTAAACTGCCTGCGGCGATCACGTGGTATTCGTTTGCCTTTTCCTTGAAATATTTAAGGGCGTTGAGTGCAGATGGGCATTCCTGTATCTCATCGAAAATGACAAGGGTGGTTTCGGGAAATATCTTTTCGCCCGCAACTAAGGAAAGCAGTTCTATGATCCTCTTGGGATTCTTATTGGTTTCAAAAATTGACTGCAGTTCGTCTTCCTCGTCAAAGTTGAAATATACGTAATTATTGTAATGACTTCTGCCGAACTCCTTCATAAGCCAAGTCTTACCGACCTGACGGGCGCCCTTCAGCACCATCGGCTTGCGTTCGTCGTCATTTTTCCATTTAAGCAGTGTTTCTATCGCGTTTCGCTTCATACAAAGCACCTCACAAATATGTGTACGGATATATTATTCCACACTTTTGCGGGTTTTACAAGAGGAGTTTCACACATTTTTTCAAGTTTGCACATTTTTATGAATTAAAATACATCTTTGAAACACATTTTTGCAAAAACAAGCCCTCTTGGACAGCGTTATTGCTGTCCAAGAGGGCTCACTATTAAATTAAGCCAATTACACCGGGTTAAAAGTGTAATTGGCTTAAATCCTTTGAAACTTTTTAACTTTGTTTTCGCCAATTCAGGAACCTTTTTCTTAGTAATTCAATATCTTCATCATCGTTTGAAGCAAAGAAGATGCGGCATTTTCAAAAGGCTTCTTTTATTGCTTGAGCAGTCATAATCAGGTCAGGAGTGTTTTTTATCTTCACACATCTTATCCCGTTACACTCGAATATATGCTCTTTAACCATTTGATACCTTTGCTCTGTAACGGTGGTTGCTTCTGCTTCGATGGCTAATCTCAATTCAAGAACATAGGCATCCAAGGGGCTCCATGCTTCTTAATGAAGATTTGCCAACTATGTTGATAGAGACTCAGGTAGCAAATCCAGCGAACTGTGTCATATACAAGTCGTAATACTTTCCCTTTCGGGCAAGCAATGCCTCGTGATCACCCTGTTCTATGATCCGGCCATGATCCATAACCACAATGATGTCCGCGTCCCGGATGGTACTGAGGCGGTGTGCGATGACAATACTGGTGCGGTCTTTCATGATTTGATGCATAGCGCTTTGGATCGCCTTTTCTGTCCGGGTATCCACATTGGAGGTGGCTTCGTCCAAAATCAGAATCTTAGGATCGGCAACAAATGCCCGAGCAATCGCCAGAAGCTGCCGCTGGCCCTGGCTTAAATTTGAACCTGCCGCAGTGAGCACAGTATCGTAACC
>JAZQFL010000169.1:0-2439 GCA_045539485.1 Eubacteriales bacterium | reverse complement strand
TGTTGCAAGGCGCATTGTCTGATGAAGATTTGCAGAGAGTCAATGCCTTGATTGAAAATATGAAAATCAAGCAATTTGATTGTGGGCACGGTATTCATACAGAAAAGGCAAACCAGTTTGTGGAAGCAATAATTTCAATTTAATAAATTCCAATATGTTGAATTGCTAAATAAAACTCCTGCTCTGCAATGGAGCAGGAGTTTCTGCATCAGAATAGGTTGTTATAACAAGGCTGTTAACCATCAAGATAATTTTCAACTATATCATTATGTGAAATTAGCTATTGACAAAACAAAAAACATATGCTACAATACCAAGGTACCAAAACCGCATATGCGGGCCAATAGCTCAGTTGGTTAGAGCTACCGGCTCATAACCGGTCGGTCCAAGGTTCGAGTCCTTGTTGGCCCACCAAAAAACGACAATCTTCGACAGAAGGTTGTCGTTTTTACTTTTTCACTTTTCACTCTTCACTTTTCACTAAAAATCTCTAGTCGTTTTTTGGCAAGTAATAGGTAATAGTGAATAGTGAAGAGGTGCTAATGTAGCTTTTCTCCCCTTGGTCGAAAAGCATTATGATTCACACGGGTTCGAATCCTAGTGGAAGTTGCCGAAAAATATCTTTTTCGTAGCCTTTATACAACAAAAAGAGATAACCCTCACGGTTATCTCTTTTTTGTTTTCGAACTCTCGGGCTTAGCAAGAGCGGTTTTGAGCCGTCCCTTGACACAAGCCGAAAAAAGTGATACTCTATTGTTATACATAACTAAGGAGGTCGGCTATGGACAGCCTTGAATATACACCCGTTACCGAGTACCCCGAGCAGTCTGCCAAAAAAGCTTACCGCAAAGCGGGAGCTGCGCTTTTTTTCTGTATTGTTGCAGCTCAACTATCCGCTGTTCTTATAATACGTGTCGCATTTAGATTTTTCCCACAGGTAATAGATACCGACTGGTTTTTGCTTGCACTTAACTTTGCGGCAATTGACTGCATCGGCGCCGCGTTTTTCTTCATTTTTATAAGGAAAGCGCCCGTTTTACCGCGCGAAAGGAAAAAGATGAGCGTCGGCTCACTTATATGCGCCGCATTTATTTCTATCAGCTGTATCTACGTTTTCAATATTATCACGATCGTTATCACAAGTCTGCTTGAAACAGTATTCAACACTACCTTCCCCAGCCGGCTTGACGAAACGCTTGAAAACGCAAATCTGTGGCTGGCGGTACTTTCGGTCGTAGTTGTTGCCCCTATTGTGGAGGAGCTTATCTACCGCAAATTGCTCTGTGACCGTCTCGCGCATTACGGAGAGCGGCAGGCTGTTATTTTCAGCGCGCTTGCGTTCTCTCTCTTCCATGCAAATCTCGAGCAGCTGCTGTACGCCTTTACTCTCGGATGCATCTTCGGCATTATCTACGTGCGTACGGGAAAGCTCAGATACACCGTTATCTTGCACGCGATAGTAAACTTTGTGGGAAGCGTACCGGGACTTTTGCTCCTGCGCAGTGACCTTGTCGATATTCTCGACCGCTTTGCGGTTATGACGGGGGAAAATGACACCCAAGCGCTTCTCGACTATTTTGCCGAACATGCCGGCGTTATCATACCCTATCTTCTCTACTCGCTCATTCTTGTTTTTACAGTGGTAACGGGAATCGTTCTCGGAATCATCTTCCTTGGCAAGCTTATCCGTTCCACGGACAATAAGCATATGCCGAAGGGCAAGGGCAAGCGCATCGTTATTATGTTTTCCGGTGTGTTTACCATTCTCTACATCATTGTTTCTTTGGCACTTACGATCATTAATTTGATACCTCAGGAGACATTATGACAGGCAAGGAAAGATTTATTGATATCTATCAAACCAAAATACAGCGCGAGGGCGCGGATAAGCTGCTTGAATACCTGCTTTCCCCTCAATCCGATTTCTTTGTTGCACCCGCAAGCGCGCGCTTCCACGGCTCTTACGCGGGCGGACTTGTGGACCACAGCCTGAACGTGTACGACTGCCTAGTGGATTATCTCTCCCGTCACCGTGTGAAGGAGCTTTACGGCCTTGATTTCAGCGAGGAGAGCATTGCCATTGCGGCGCTGTTGCACGACCTTTGCAAGGTGAATTGCTACAAGCCCGGTACGCGCAACGTAAAGGACGAAAACGGAGTATGGCACAGCGTGCCCACCTTTGAATTCTCCGATCCCCTTCCCTACGGCCACGGCGAGAAATCCGTATACATAGCATCGGGATATATGCGCCTCACGCGCGACGAAGCGTTTGCAATACGTTACCATATGGGCTTTTCGGGCAATGAGGACCCGCGCACCGTCGGTGACGCGCTTGAAAGCTACCCCCTTGCGTTTGCCCTCTCCGTAGCGGATATGGAGGCATCTTATTTCCTTGAGAAGAAAAAATAAAATCGTATGACATCACGGCGGGAGCAAGCC
>JAZQFL010000168.1:0-2171 GCA_045539485.1 Eubacteriales bacterium | reverse complement strand
AATAACGTAGGAACTATATATTATCAGACCTATTGGTATGATGATTACGGTAATTCGTGGGAGTCAGAGGTTTATTCGGACGAGAGTGCCGAGGTTTCCGGAGCCATTGAAGAATTTCCCAATAACGGCGGATATATCGGTGTAACAGCGTGGGTAGAGTACGACGGACGTTCAAGCCCGAGTTCAAGTGAAGAAACAAGCTATGCGTAAGGAGAAAGAATGGTAATAGAGATAAAGGTATTGGCAGACAGTATATACTGCAAAAAAGGAGAAACGGTTTCCGGCAACGGAGACGGGGCAACAGTTGTTTTTTCCTTTGATAAAAGCTGGGCGGGATACGCAAAGACTGCGGTGATGTTCCGCGTGTTCGGAACTCAGTACAGCATTCCTCTTCAAAATGACGCTTGTCCTGTTCCTGCCGGACTTCTTAACGGGGCGGGAAGACTGTATATCGGCGTGTACGGCACATCAGACGGTACGACCTTAAGTACGGGCTTTACCTCGGTTGAGGTATTTGCGGGGGCGGCTGACGGAGGCGTCAGCGAGCCGCCCGACACGTACGTTTATACTAAGCTGCTTGAGATGATAACAAAGGCGGTGAACGATACTCAGCTTTTGCGCTCGGAGACCGAAGAAAAGCTTGAAGAGCACAGGGGAGTATTTGAAGAGCTGGAAAACAGCCGTATTGAAGCAGAGAATGTGCGAAACTCAAATGAGCAGGAAAGGATAGCAGGCGAAACGGAGCGCATAGAAAACGAGCTTGCGCGAGAGACGCGCGAAAACGATGCCGCGGCCGCTGAGGAAGGGCGAAGACTTGCAGAAATTCAGCGCGCGGCAAACGAGGAGGAGCGCATACGCAGCTGTGTGTCAAAAAGCTATCTTGATAATTTCATTGCAACTCAGCTGGGCGATATTTCATCGGCGCTTGACGATCTTCATGCTTACGCAGAAAGCACCATCAGCGGAGGTGTATAATGACAATTGCAGATAAGATAAAAAGGGCAAAAGCAGATATCGATGCGGTGTACGAATCCGGAAAAACTGCGGGAAGGGAAATAGAGTATCGGGAGTTTTGGGAAAAAGTATATCCTAATCTTGATAGAGTTGACGGTACAGCTGGTTTTCCGGGGCGGTGTTGGAATAATGAAACCTTCAAACCGCCACAGATAATAACAATATATGGCAATTGTTCATACTGCTTTTTTAATTCAGGTATTACCGATATCTCAGATAAGGTTGAATTTTCGGATTTAACATCGTGTGCCAATATGTTTCAATACTGCAGAACGCAAGTTATAGGTGAATTGGATTTTTCGAAATTGACTAATAAAACACTTCAACGCACTTTCGACTCCGATAGAATAGTTACGATACAGTTATTAACTGTTGGTGAAGATGTTGTGTTCTCTAATACGTTTGCAAACTGTAAAAATCTTGTCAACCTTACTGTTGCAGGAACAATAGGTAAGAACGGCTTGAATTTACAATGGAGCACAAAGCTTTCCAAAGAGAGTATTACAAGTTTGATCAATGCCCTTTCCACGACCGCAAGCGGTTTGGCGGTTACGCTGAGCGCAACCGCAGTAAATACGGCATTTTCCGCAGAAGAGTGGACGGCGCTTGCCAACACCCGTACAAATTGGACGATATCGCTTGTGTAAGGAGGTAGACTGTGAGAAAAGTAATTAGAGCAAGCGAGGGGCATATCCTCACTAACGGTGAAATATATGGTACAGTGATATATCTTGCCGAAGACATGGACAGTGCAGGCTTTTACGAAATAACAGTAGAGGAGTATGCGGCCATGGCGGAAGGCTATGAGGAGGTAACACCTTAGTGACGTGGGAGATTCTGTGTGGGCTGATTACCCTTATTTCGTTTCTTGTTGCGGTGGGAGGCGTACTTGTCAAGCTTATCCGTACGCTTGCGATGCTTGAGAGTGCTGTGCGCGAGCTTAAGGAATTTATAACACGGCAAAGCGGTAAGAATGAGTATTTTTACAAGGAGCTTTCCCGCATAGACAAGCAGATAGCGGCACTTGAAGAAAAAATAAGATTTGCGAGGTGTTTTGATGATATTTCCGTTTGAAAAAGGCGGTGTGCGGCTTACAAGCCCCTACGGCAAGCGTGAGCTTGAGGGGACAAGCGGTTTCCATGGCGGAAGTCGGAGGC
>JAZQFL010000167.1:0-7993 GCA_045539485.1 Eubacteriales bacterium | reverse complement strand
GTTATGGTGTTTGTGCCCTCAAGAACTACGGTTGCACCGCTCGGAATACGCAGACCGTAGCGGTCCTTGGTATTTACGGTAAAGTTGGTAAGGGTAAGCGTGTCGGTTTTGTTGTTCCATTCAAAACCGTCGCCTCTCTGGTTCTTTCTTACGTCGAGGAGATTGACTGTGGAGGTGAATTCTCCCGCGCTGACGCATACGGGAAGAGCACAGAGAAGAAAAGCGCAAAGCAGTACGGCGCAAACAGCTTTAAGTACAGAGTTACGTTTGGTTTTTGTGGTGTTCATCTTGTTTACCTATCCTTCGTAATTGGGTATCTTGTTCTTTTCAAGAGCGTAATAGAATCTGCTTGTGTCCATACCTGCGTAGAATTCGTTTGTGTTTGCGTGCTGACGGACAACTCCGTTCATGTTGTACATCAGCGGAAGATATTTGCCGCCTGCAACCAAGTAGTGCTCAAGCAGCGGAACGCCGACACTTTTGAGCGCGTTTCCCAGAGCGTTTGTTGTCTGCATATCTTCAAGTGAGGGAATTGCTATTCCGCTCGGGTGATTGTGGGCAATTACCGCAATCGCCGCCTTGCGCAGAATACACGGCTCGATAACCATTCGCGGAGTTATGTGGGCGGAGGTGACGGTTCCGGAAAATACCTTTACGGTGTCAATTATCCTCATGCTGTTATCAAGCATTGTAAGATAAACGATCTCGTTCGTTTCACCGAGGAATTTTGCAACGTACATTTTGCCGAGAGTGTCTGCGGTTTCCGCTGAGTCCTCGGGCACCTCGCATTCCGCATAGTATCTGCCCGCAAGCTGAGGTATAAGCTTTAAAAGCGTTACCGCGTGCTCGCCTATTCCGTCTACTTCCATAAGGGCAACGGGGTCTGCATCAAGCACTCCCGCGATGTTTCCGAAACGGTCAAGAAGTGCGTGCGCAAGCTCGTTCGTATCCTTTTGCGGTATTGCGTAAAACAGCAAAAGCTCAAGCACGTTATGCTCTGCAAAGCCCCTGAGACCTTCTGACATAAATCTTGCTTTTACCCTGCTTCTGTGGTCCTTGTGTGGGTTCATTCTTATATCTCCGTTTGAGATTTTAACCTGTATATTTTATCATATTATACAGCGTATGTCAATCTATATCAGCATCTCAAATACGGCATAAATGACGGTTTTTGCGTTTCCGATAAGGTCGTGTGGCACTTTGAAGCCGCAATCACCTATATCAAAGCGGTCGCTGTGCACGAAAACGAACAGCTCTCCTTCCCGCGATGTTTCTGCAGTTATGCTTATACCGCTGTCCGCCGCCGTTTGCAATGCAATAAGCATCGGCACGGCAGAGGAGCCGAAGCAGGCGCATAAAAGGGAAGCATCACGGCAAGAGGCGAGGCTCCCCGTAACGGGTATCTGCATCTTTGCCGAGAAGGCAAAGCTTACTCCCGTGCGGTCTTCTTTTATCGAAACGGATATATCCCCATCCGCACTTTTGCAGTATGCCGCAAGCACCATACTTGCACACGCAAGCATCGCCTCGCAGTTTGAAACAGCGCTTCCGACGGCGCTGACATCAGACGTGACAGCGATCCGCTTCCCCGCTTTTTCGGCACCTTTCTCGGCATAATGCGAAAAATACTCTGCAAGTCCCGCCTCAAACGGCAGATTTGTCTGCAGTTTTGTATTTACAGGTGTAAAGCAAGCCGTTATCATCCTTCTGCCGTCAAGCTCTGCGGGAAGAGTGCTGTCTTCGTTATCCGCACCGCGCACAAGGGCAAAAACGTATACTGTTGCGCCCGAAACGGTGTGCTTGTCCGCAAGCAGACCGCAATGTATATCTTTGCTGTGCAGGTCGACTCTTGCAATCGAATAAGGGTCGCTCGAGAATGCTTCTTCAAGCTTATGAAGAAGCTGAGCTTCAATATCAAGCCTTCCGAGACTTATCCATTTCACTGTCACCGGATCGCCGTATGCCGTTCGGTTTGCAAAAATAACGCGCATACCCGCATCGCAGATAATGCACGGTATAGCGCAGGAAATATCACCGTAGAACGAGAACATAGCTTTACCTCACTTGCCGCATTTTTCGGGAGCGCGTTCAAATATGTAGTCAAGGGATACTTGGTAGTGATCGGCAAGCACAAGCAGATGCCCAAGGGGAATGGTTTGAAATCCTCGTTCGTAGCGGGAATATACCGTTTGCTTTATGCCAAGAAGGTCGGCAACATCCTGTTGCTTCATATCGTGGTCCTCGCGCAGGTCGCGCAGTCTGCGTATATACATTTTAACTCTCCCATAGTATTAATCGGTACTAAGGAAAGTATAAACCAAAACGTGTTGCAAGTCATTATGTAGTACTTATAAGTACTTAAAAGAGCAAGAAAAGGGGGTGTGTAAAGAAACTTGGTTTCTTTACACACCCCCTAAGGGGATAGGAAAAAATGGCTGGAACGGGCAAACATCCACCCGTGAGGCGTATATTATACGTCGAGGGTGGATTTTGTCTCGTAGTTAAAAAAGAGAATTTTATAGAAAAACTCATTTTTTGAGTTTTTCTTACCTTAGTTCAACCCTTTGAAGAACATTGAAACAATTGTCTTTTCAATGTTTTTTCTCTTTTTTACGGTCCGGACTTTTTTTACATCCCCGTTTTACTTGCAGTGACGCGCGCGTATGTTTATAGCGCGGATCTTTGCCATATCGACCTTGGGGTTGCGGTCCATATCAAGCAGACCGTTTACCTCCTGGAATACATCGGTAAGCTGGGTGTAGCAATAACCGCGGATGTAGGGCAGGGACTTGAATGCGGTGGTAATATCGTCGTAACGGTCAAGGAATACCTGCTCGTCGTTAACGGCGCCGTTGTAGCCCCAGTTGCCGTTGCCGCTGTCCTTGGAGAATGCGATTCCGCCGTACTCGGTAAGCAGGCAGGGCTTGCCGGTGTTATCGTAGTTATCTGCGGTAACGGTGCGGCTCTTGTTCGGGCATCCGAGACCGAAGATCTCTGCGTCCTCGTAATCCTCGTGGCGGAGGTCCTTGTTGTATGCGGTATAGTCGTGTGCGGTCACGATATCCGTCTCAGCCTGCTCCCAACCGTCGTTACCGGAAACAAAGCGGGTTCCGTCGAGGGAGTGAACAACGTGGTAGAGCATGTCGTTAAGCTGCTGCATCTCCTCGTTTTCCTTGATAGCGTAAACGCCCCAGCTCTCGTTAAGAGGTACCCAAGCGATGAGTGCGGGGTGGTTGTAGTCGCGCTTGATAGCCTCGGAAAGGTCGCGGAGCATATTGCGCTTCTCTTCGTCGTTGAACCAGTAAGCGGAGGGAAGCTCGCCCCAAACGAGGAGACCGAGCTTATCTGCCCAGTAAAGGTAACGGGGATCCTCGAACTTCTGGTGCTTTCTTGCGCCGTTGAAGCCGAGCTTGCGGGTAAGCTCGATGTCAAGCTTAAGCGCATCGTCCGTGGGAGCGGTAAGCAGACCGTCCTTCCAGTAGCCCTGGTCGAGGATAAGGCGCTGATAAAGCTCGCGGTAGTTAAGGTAGATGCGGTCGCCGATTATCTCGATCTTACGCATACCGAAGTAGGTAACAAGGCTGTCTTCAACCGCATCGTCCTTTACAAGAGATACGTTAACATCGTAAAGATTGGGGGTTGCGGGGAACCAGTAGTGGAAGCCCTCGATAGTCTCGTCATGTCCAAGTGAGAGGGTAAGCTCCGCACGGCGGCGGCAGAAGGAGGTGGTACCGTCAACAACGGGCTTGCCGTTGTAGGTAACCTCGATCTTTGCCTTCATTCCTTCGGGAACGTTGTTTGCGTTAATTTCAAACTTAACGGAAGCGCGGTCAACATCGGGAGTGATGCGAACTTCCTTTATGTAATTCATTCCGACGGCCTCAAGCCATACGGACTGCCAGATGCCTGACATAGGCGCGTACCAGCATGCAAAGTTCTCGGGGCGGAAGCTCTGCTTACCTCTGGGCTGCTCGGTGTCAAGTCTGTCCTCGCACATAACGGAGAGGTGGTGCTTCTTCTTGCCGTCGCACTTTACGTGGTTGGTGATATCGAACTCAAAGGGGGTGTAGCCGCCCTCGTGGGAGCCGAGGAACTGACCGTCAAGCCATACCTTGGTGATGTAGTCTGCGGCGCCGAAGTGGAGAAGAACTCTCTTAGATTCAAACTCAGCAGGTACGGTAACGGTGCGGTGGTACCATATGTAATCGGAATGGCGCTTGTCGTTAAGGCCGGAAAGCTCGCACTGATAAACGAAGGGTACGGTGATCTTGGTGTCAAGGGAGGTGCGTCCCTGCCACTTTTCTGCTTCGCCAATGCCGCTTTCGTCAAACGCGAAGTCCCATTCGCCGTTCAGGCAGAGCCAGCTTTCACGGTATTTGTCGGGACGCGGATGCTCGGAACGGGGTATCTGCTTTGTCATGATGATTCCTCCAAAATTACAAAAAGTTGTTGTGAGAATGAAAAATTCAATTTGATATTTTGTTTATTTTAAGGGATTATTTGCACATTTTCCCTTATACAATATCTATTATATATTATAAAAAGTTGCTTTTCAATAGGTATTAGAAAAAAACCGCCGATGACGGCGGTTTTTGTGCGGAAAGATATAAATGTGCGCTTGGGTTGCAAACGCATTTATGACTGCCTGCTGAAATACGGGTCACCCCTCGAAGTTCTCACTTGCATCGGCAAACACGGATCTGTCAAAATAATTCATCGGGTCTACCTGCTTGCCGTCAAGCTCTGTTTCAAAATGCAGGTGGGGCGCTTCTGCGATCTCTATGAGGGCGGTCTCTCCTATGACACCGATAACATCGCCCGCTTTGAGCTCTCTGCCTGCTTCGATTCCGCTTGCAAGGGTGTTATCAAGGTTTTTCATAACTGTAACAAGTCCGCCTGTGTGTGCAACGCTTACGCATCTGCCCATCATCGGGTCGTTCCATACCTCTTTAACTATGCCGTCTGCGGGGCATACTACCGTTTCACCCACGGCGGCGGCAATGTCGATGCCCAGATGTGCGCGGTAATCGTTCATCGTAAGGGAGCGGAGGAGTACGTCGGGGCTGTGCGGCTTCGCAAGAGTACCGCCCACTGGTATCTCAAGGCGCTCGATGATATCGGCACCGGTAGGTGCGGTATCGGCCGGGTCTGCGGTGGTTACGGGCGCTGTGGGCTCGCCTGTTACGGGCTCGTCGGTAAGGGCAATGGGCGCACGGGTGGTATCGGGTGTTATCTGCGTTACGGGATCTGTGACGGGGGGAGTGAGCTTATTCTTACGTGCTCTGTTGGAGGCGGCGGTGATTCCGATTATCAGCGCCATGGAGACAAGCATGACCGCAACAGCGGCATAGATAAGCTTATCGGGCTCTTTGATTACAGAGCCGAGCCTCTTTTTGGAATTTATCTCTTTCATATGTCTTTTTTCCTTTCGCGGTTTTGTAGATATTTTTGCCCCGCGGAAATTTTTTATTCAGAAAAAATAAGGAAAGATTATTTAAAGAAAGACAGTGAGAAAAACGGATAAAAAAGGTGTAAAGAAACGCAAGTTTCTTTACACCCTTTTGAAAATCAGTTTTTCAGTGCGGTGATCGGTACTACATACACGCTGTCCGGACGCTGATATGCAGCATTTGACATACCGCAGATCACGCAAAGCACACTCGGCGCTTTGCCACCGGAACTTTCAAGCTCATCACGAATAGCGATAAGGCTTTCTGCCGCCTTGTCAATTTGATTTGCTCCGAGCTTGATTTCGAATGCACACCATTTTCCGTCTTCAAGTTCTATTACTGCATCAATTTCTCTTCCCGAGTAGTCCTGATAGTGGAAAACATTTGCCCCAAAGGATTCGGCATAGATTTTGAGGTCTCTTTCGCAGAGTGCCTCAAACATAAATCCAAAGGTTTCAAGGTCGCTTATCAGGCTGTCGGGAGTCGCTTTCAAAAGTGCACAGGCGAGTGCAGGATCGCAAAAATGTCGCTTCTCCGCCTGTTTTACCCTAACTGAAGAGCGGATGTTTGCAGAAAACGGCAGTTGATTATCAAGCAGGAAAAGACGGTTGAACACATCAAGATAGGTTGCTATTGTATCGGAGTCAATCGTTTCGTCATCCACCTCTCGGAGGTCGCTAAGCAGTTTTTGCTTTGAAACGGTTGTGCTTTCGTTTCGCGCGAGCGAACGTAGCAATAAACGCATTTTACTCACATCATACTTTTTATCGTCAATTCTCTGAGAATCATCATCAAGAATGGCATTAAGATACGACATCGGTAAAAGCGATGCGTTTTCAATAGGCACATTAAGATTACCGGGCCAGCCGCCTCTCACAATGTAATTTGCGAGATCGCGTAGGTTTACCTCGCCGGTAAGTACGGGGGTCATTTGTCCGTTGCAAAGTGCTTCTAAAGAAACATTACCGCTCGATTCGCCGGATTCGTATAAGGACATTGTTCTCATGCGCAGCTTGCCGATCCTGCCGGCCCCGCTATGAAGAACACCTTTTCTTTTGGGAGTGGATGAGCCGGTTAGAATGAACTGCCCTTTTTTTGCTCTTTGGTCTACGGTGTAACGAACGGCATCCCAAATCCGGGTGACTTCCTGCCATTCGTCGAGAAGCCTTGGTGTTTCGCCTTCAAGTACAATTGAAGGAGATATTTCGGCAAGGTTTCTGTTTTGGAAATTGTTTGCGGGGTCGCCAATTAAAAATTCGCTGTTGCTATGATAAGACGAAGTCCATGTTTTTCCGCACCACTTGGGACCTTCGATGCAAACCGCTCCGAAGGTGTCCAGATATTTTTTACGGTGCAGTCGATAACACGCGGTTTATATTTTGCGTTATCTGCAATTTTTTTCATAAGCGCACCTCTAGAAATATCGTTGGTATTATTATAACCTATTCGGTAGTATTTTGCAAGTTCATTCGGTGATTTTTTTAAAAATCATTCGGCAACTTTCCCAAAAACTGCAGGAATCGGTGTTTTTTACTTAGACTTTTTTGAGAGCGGCTTTTAAAATTCTCTTGGGTGATTCAGTCTTCAAGAAGTGCAAGTATTCTGCCCTTGGGCATTGCGCCTGCGACCTGATTTGCGACCTCGCCGTTTTTGAGCACTACAAGGTTCGGAATGCTTGCAACACCGTACTGCTGTGCGAGCTCGGGGTCGTCGTCCACGTTTATCTTGCCTACAAGATACTCGGGATGCTCCTCGGCAATTTCGTCAACAAGGGGAGATACCATACGGCAGGGGCCGCACCAATCTGCGTAAAAATCAAGCAGTACGGTCTTTTCGCTGTTCTTTACTTCCTCAAAATTTTCCTTTGTTACTTTGATAACTGACATAATATTATTTCCTTTCGGTTTTATTTTTTCAATGTTTCGGTTCGGTAGCCGTGCGGAGTTTCGCCCGTTATCTTTTTAAAGGCTGTCGAAAAATGGTAAGGACTTGAAAATCCGAGTATCTCGGATATCTCCTTTATCTCCGCATGCCCTTTTCTGAGCAGTTTTTTTGCCGCCTCTATCTTTTTTTGCAATATATACTGCTTCGGTGTTATTCCGAATTTCGCTTTGAATACGGAGATAAGATACGGCTCGCTCAAATGAAATATACTTGCAAGCGAAGCAACGGTGACGTTTGCGCGGGGCTTGGAGTCGATATAGAATTTTATTTTCTCTTCGATACAGTCGGCTCCCTTTGCGGAGCTTTCGGAAAGGGAAACTACAAGCTCGGTAAGGCAAACGGCGGCAAGCGCGTGCCATTCATCGTAGCTCATATCGGAGGTTGCACCCTCGCGGAGCCGCTCAAAGACTGCGCTTGCGTCCGTGTTTTTGATAACTACGGGCTTACTGCAGCCGTAAGCCTCTACAAGCGCCGAAGGAAATCTGCCGCGCACGTTTATCCACGTTTTTTCAAAGGGGTCGTCCTTATCGGCATAATATTTGTGTGAGTACTGGTCGCCGAGCAGGTAGAGATCGCCCGCAGATACGGTGTATGTCTCG
>JAZQFL010000166.1:0-8023 GCA_045539485.1 Eubacteriales bacterium | reverse complement strand
GGCAGTTTACTATATTAACGTTAATAATGCTGCTATGATGCGCGGAGATAATGCTTATTGGCATTCTTCGGGCTTGTATTGTCGTACCCAAAAATCGGTATAGTTTTACAGAACTATATATTTTGGATATTACGGTGCAAGTCGATATTTCGATTTGCACCATTTTTTTGTTTCACGTATTTCGATCAGCTCAATGCGGCTTCTGTCATTCTTGAGCGTATTTCCCCTTGCGAGATCCTTCGTTTCGCTTCGCTTTGCTCAAGGATGACAGCAAGGGGATGAAGCGAAGAATCTTGAAGCCGCGGGTTCAAATCGATGAATGAAGCAACGCAAACGTATAAAATTGATTTTAAATTTAAAGGAGGAGATTATGGAACGCATTGAAGCACTGAAAGGGTATTACGAGACACATAACGAGGATGCGAGACTTGTATCAAAGCACGGTATGGTGGAGTTTCTCACCACCGTGCATTACGTGGAAAAGTATCTGCGGCAGGGAATGAATATTTTAGAGATAGGCGCGGGTACTGGGCGGTATTCCCATTATTTTGCGCTAAAAGGGTATAAGGTGGATGCCGTGGAGCTGATGGAATGCAATATTGATGTGTTCCGCGCCAATACAAAACCAAACGAGAACGTTACTGTTCGGCAAGGGGATGCCCTTGACCTTTCCTTTATCCCCGACGGGAAATATGATATAGTTCTGCTTCTCGGTCCTATGTATCATCTGTATACCGATGAGGATAAGCGCAGGGCAATGAGTGAGGCTGTGCGTGTCACAAAAAAGGGCGGCACGGTGTTTGCCGCATACTGCAACAGCGATATGACGGTTTACCAATTCTGCTTTGTGCGCGGCGGTATAAATATGGAGCAGTACAAGGCGCTTATAGACCCCGATACCTTTGCTCTTGCCTCTACTCCAAGGGAGATATTTGCCCTTTACCGAAAAGAGGACATCGACAAACTAATGGCAGATCTTGCCGTAACGCGCCTTCACTACGTAGGCACGGATATGCTGACGCATTTTATCGGAAATGCGGTGGACGAAATGGACGATGCCACCTTTGAAAAATATATGCGCTATCACTTCTGCATCTGCGAACGGGCGGATATGGCGGGCGCGACAAATCACATTTTGGATGTTTTCAGGAAGGAATAGTATTATGTCAAAACAACTTGTAATAATCTTAGGACCGCATGCGGTGGGGAAAATGACTGTGGGGCAGGAGCTGGCCAAAATTACGCCGCTGAGGCTGTTCCACAATCACATGTCCATTGAGCTGACGCGTAAGCTTTTTGCCCACAGCGAGCCGGAATGGAGGGCTTTGAACAACTCCATAAGGCAGACGGTGTTTGAACTGTTTGCACACGGAGATTTTCCAGGACTGATCTTTACCTATATGTTCGCATTTGACGAGCAAAGCGAATACGATTATATTCTCGGAATAATAGAGCTTTTCAGATCGAATGGGGCGGAGTGCCACGTTGTTGAGCTTTGTGCGGATTTTGAAGAAAGGCTTGTGCGGAACAAGTCGGAAAACCGCCTTTTACACAAAGAATCCAAGCGGAATGTTGAGTGGAGCGAGGCGGAAATGCGCAAGACGAGCGAAAAATACCGCCTTAATTCCAAGGAGGGCGAAAAGCTGCCCTTTGAAAGCTACGCAAAGATAGATAATACCCGTCTTGCACCCGATGAGGCCGCAAGGATGATTAAGGAAAGGTTTGATTTATAACACGGCGCACCAATGCACCGCCCTGCGTTGAGAAAAGCCTCCCTCTGATTGAGGGAGGGGGACCACGAAGTGGTGGAAGGAGAGATTTTTTTCGCGAAGAAACCTCAGTTAATTATTATACTTTTATACTGACGAAGGAAGAAAAATGAGATTTGAGAAGAAAGAGATAACCTTAAAAAATGGTAGAAAAGCCATATTGAGAAATCCTATAACAGATGATGCGGAACAATTGATAAGGCATTTGCAAATAACCTGCGGAGAGACGGATTTCCTCACGCACTATCCCGAGGAGTACGATGCAATGACCGTAGAAAATGAGAAAAAATGGATAACAAACTGCGTTGATTCGCCAAATATTCTTACCATATGCTGTGAGGTGGAGGGGCGTATAGCAGGCACCTGCCATGTGCGTTTTTTTGATAAAATAAAGACTCGACACCGCGCTTCTGTCGGAATCAGCATTGAAAAGTTGTATTGGAATCTGGGAATCGGTTCCGCAATGTTCGCAGAGCTTATCGCAGCGGCGACAGCTCATGGAACGGAGATAATGGAGCTTGAGTTTGTGGAGGGAAACAGCCGTGCGCGGCACCTTTACGAAAAATTCGGCTTTTCCGTTGTGTCGGAAAAGCCGAATGCGTTCAAATTAAAGGATGGAACGTATTTAAGTGAGTTTTATATGCAGAAGCATTTACGTTGTTAAAACGCATTAAGCTCCGTAAATATGTACTGCTCGTACTTCTTTGCCATATCGGGGGTAAGGCCGCAGTGGCCGCGCTTGGGGACTGCATCGTAGGTGATGCTGTGAGAGTCCTTCATTGCCTCGTAGAATTTATCCGAGTGCATCTCCTTGAATACGGCGGTATCCCATTCCGCGTGGAACAGGTGGTATTGCACGTCGGGCATAACGGATGCAAGGTGCAGGGGGGAGCGCTTTTCCATAGCTGCCTGCAGATCGGCTGCCTCGTCAAAGAATGCATTGTAAAGGGTACGGGGCAGGTCGGGGCGCTCGGTGAAGTGATAGGGAAGGTCGCACACGGGGCAGTTTACCACGCAGGTCTTGGGTGTGCGCTTTGCGTACTTGGTGTACACAAGTGCGGAAAGACCACCCATAGAACCGCCGATGTGGGCGATGGGAGTGCTTTCGTCAAGGCCGTAATGCTCGAATACTACGTTTACGACCTCATCGGTATAAGCAACCGCCTGATCGTTCATCCAGCACCAAGGGTCGTTGTAGGGAATAAGCAAGATTATACCGTGCTCGGCAAAGCGGATCGCACGCTCGTTATCATCCTGCATGGCAGAGCCGCCGAGTCCCGTAAACTGAACGGCAACGCCCTTGATCTCGCCCTTTACAAGCCTGTCGTTTGAGTAAGAAAAGCTGCGGAGTTTTTCGTAGGTTATCATTCCCATTTTACTTGTTTCCTTTCAGTATGCGCATTACATTCTCAAAGGTAAATTCGAGATTGCTTTTGCTTTTTTCTGGGTCGCCCGTAAACGGCTCGGGCAGGCGGTTTGTGGTGAATATTGCAGTAACGCCGTGCTCGTATATCGCCTCGGCACCCTCTTTAGCACCGCCTACAACGGCGATAACGGGTACACCGATAGCCTTTGCGCGGTTACCGATACCGCTTACCACCTTTCCGCCGAGGGTCTGCGAATCAAGCCGTCCCTCGCCCGTGAAGATGATATCTGCATCCTTTGCAAGTGTTTCAAAGTTTACCGTATCAAGCAGTACGTCAATGCCCGCTTGAAGCTTAAAGTCGAAAAATGCGTACATTCCCGCTCCCGAAGCACCGGCGGCGCCTCCGCCGTGAAGCTCGGATACGTCAATTCCGAGGTCGGTCTTTACTACATCGCAAACGTGCTTTACACCTGCATCAAGTATTTCCACGGTTCTTTCGTCCGCACCCTTTTGGGGACCAAATACGTGTGCGGCGCCGTTTAAGCCGTAGGGGACGTTGGTAACATCGCACATACAGATAAGCTCCGCACTCTTCAGTCTGCTGTCGGCATCGGATATATCAACGTGCGCGACGTTTATAAGCGTTCCGCCCGTGGGGATGAATTTCTTTCCGTTTTTATCGGTAAAGCGCACACCGAGCGCGGCGGCGATACCGCATCCGAAATCATTGGTTGCAGAGCCGCCTATAGCAAGTATTATCTTTTTTGCACCGTTATCAAGAGCGGATGCGATAAGCTGGCCGACACCGTAGGTGGTGGCGACAAGCGGGTCAAGCGTTTTTGCAAGCGTTATGCCCGCGGCTGCGGCAAGCTCGATAACTGCGGTGCCGTCGGGAAGCAGAGCGTAGTGTGCGTTTATATCCTCAAAAAACGGACCCTTGCACGGAACTGTTTCTGTTTTTCCTCCAAGCGCATAAACAAAGCTTTCCGCCGTACCCTCGCCTCCGTCCGCTATCGGAACGGAGATAACGCGGCATTCGGGAAAATGGCGCTCTATGCACTTTTTCATTATTTCACACGCTTCAAGCGAGGTGATAGTGCCCTTAAATGAATCGGGCATTAAAAGAATTTTATTCATTGTTTTCTGTTATTTCTGTTGTTTCTGTTGTTTTGTCGGCCGCTTCGTCCGATTGGAGCATAGTGAGCCTCGGAGCTTTATTGACCTTGATTCCGGGTACAAGGAATGCCGCAAGTGCAAAAGCGGCTCCTATTACTGTGCATATCATAGAGGTAATGAGCATTGCTTTTTGGCCGGCTTTGCGCATTTCAACAAAATCTTTGACGGAGCTGAAAAACTCAAAATTCGTCGGAATGCTTGAGGAGATTCCTATCATCTCATTATACGTCTCAGCGGATTCGCCGTACCATTTATTTATATAGTCCGGATATGCACTTATCTTTTGTGCTTTTGCGGCGCACTCTATGACAAGGTCACCTATTTCGGCTTCTTCGTTGCATGCATATTCCTTAACATCCTTGAAAAGACTGTCTTTTTCCGTAATGCTCAGAGAAACGGCCTGGGTGTTATTATACTTGTCCTTTACAAGTGCATAGCAGAAATATTCGCTTGAATGCAGTACGGAATCTCCGTAGTAGGCGTATATATCAACAATAAGAAATTCCGCGCTGTAGTATTCAATCGGCTCGGCTTTTGTGATATCCATGCCTTCAAGAGACTTAGCATCCGCGGGTGCTTTGATGTTAATGAGGAACACACCGGCACCTATAATAAGCAGTATCAGCGCAAGCAGTGCGCAGGCATAATTTATAACGTAGTTTTTTTTCATAAGATCAACCCTTTTTCCAAGCTGTAGGATAAAGTATGGCAAGAATGGGGAACAGCTCAAGCCTTCCTGCCAGCATATCGAAGATAAGTACGCATTTGGAAAGCACACTGAGATCTCCGAAATTGCCGACTGCACCTATCTTGCCGAGTCCGGGACCGATATTGTTCAGGCAAGCTGTCATCGCGGTGAACGCCTCAGTAAACACAACGTCGTCAAGCGAAAGTAGGAGGGTTGATACTGCGGCAATAGCCATGTACGCGAACATATAACCCGTAATGCCGTTGCGCACCTCGTCATCAAGCAGTTTGCCTTCGTGCTTTATGGGCGCGACCGAGCGGGGGAAAAGCTGACGGCGCACGTTGCTTATGGCGGTCTTGCAGATGACTGCCACGCGATATACCTTGATACCGCCGCCCGTTGAGCCTGCGCAAGCACCGATGAACATCAAAAGAACCAAAACTGTCTGTGAGAACGTAGGCCAGAGATCGTAATTTGCGGTTATAAAACCGGTCGTGGAGACTATTGAAGCAACCTGAAATGCCGAATATCTGAGCGCTTCCAAAAAGCCTCCGTACAGCGGTAGGATGTTTAAGGTGATAAGCGCCGTTGCGATAAGAACGATACCGCCGAACCAACGCAGCTCCTCGCTTTTTATTGCGGTCTTAAAATGGCCGAGTAGTATCATATAATAAAGGGTGAAGTTTATGCTGAACAGCAGCATGAATATTGTGATCACCCAGTCGATATACGCGCTGTCATAGGCGGAGATACTTGCATTTTTGATAGCAAATCCGCCGGTCCCTGCGGTTGCAAAGGAAGTAACTACGGAATCAAACAACGGCATTCCGCCGATAAGCAGGAACAGCATCTCGATAACGGTAAGGGCGATATAGATGACGTACAGTAATCTGGCGGTTACTCTTATGCGAGAAACCAGCTTTCCTACGGTAGGCCCCGGTACCTCGGCCCGCATAATGTGCATTGACTGCGTATCGTTGCCCGGAAGAAGCGCAAGCGCAAGCACAAGAACTCCCATTCCGCCTACCCAGTGCGTAAAGCTGCGCCAGAAAAGGCTTGCGTGGGAGAGCGCTTCAATATCGGAAAGAATGGTAGAACCCGTGGTCGTATATCCCGATACCGTTTCAAATACCGCATCGATAAAGCGCGGTATTTCGCGCGTAATACAGAAGGGAAGAGCGCTTACGATACTTACCGCTATCCACACAAGCCCCGCTATTGCAAGTCCTTCACGCGCTCGGATGGTGATTTTTTTTCTTTTGCGGCAGAAGCTTATTCCGCCGACGGCAATGGAGATTCCGGCAACAACGGCATATACGATCCACACGCTTTCCTTGTACAGTATTGCAATAAAAACGGGGAGGAGCATCGTAAGTCCGATGAGAAATACTACCTTGCCGAGAATGAAAAGTATGCTTCGTATATTCATAGTATTTTATCGTTTCAAAATATCATCAAGGTCGGAAAGTTGTTGATTTGCTGTTGTTATTATTACACTGTCACCGGGCAGGATAACGTCGCGTCCTCCGGGGATGATAACGGTATTGCCGCGTATGATGCAGGAGATAAGCAGATCGCCTTTCAGATCAAGCTCAAAGAGCGGTGTGTTTATTACTGCGCTGTTTTCCGAAACTCGGAACTCAAGCGCTTCAACTCTGCCGTCAACGACCTTGTGCAAAGTGCTGACGGAGCTTCCCACAGTGTTTTTCATTGCGCGCACGTAAGATAGAATGAGATTTTCCGTCATCTGGCGGGGAGATATGACCGTATCTATACCGATAGAAGTAAGCATATCCGTCATTGCCGCCTTGCTTATCTTTGTGATTATCTTGCTCATACCGCAATGCTTTGCGAAAAGCGAGATTATTATATTTTCCTCGTCTATACCCGTAGCGGCAACGCATGCATCAAACTGTGAGAAGCCTATCTCTTCGAGCAGCGTCTGATCGGTGCCGTCGCCGTAGATTATCTCGGCTTTAGGAAGCATCTCCGAAAGTTCAAGACAGCGTTTTTCGTCTTTCTCAACTATTTTTACCGTCATACCGCTGTCCTGTAATCTGCGAGCAAGGTAGTAAGCTATTCTGCCGCCGCCGATAATAAGCACGTGCCTCAGCTTTTTTGTATACGCGCCTATCTTATTGAAAAAGGCGGTAAGCTGTTCGTGGCTTGCGGTGAAGTGTATCTTATCTCCCGCTTGGATTATACTGTCGCCGTTGGGGATAATGACTTCGTCCCCGCGCTGTATCGCACAGACAAGCAGACGGATATTGTCAAGAGTGCGCGGAAGCTCGCTTATCTTCAGTCCGTCAAGGATAGATCCCTCGTTTACGATCATTTCCGCAAGATCGACCTTGCCCTTGGCAAAGGTATCGAGACTTATCGCGGTGGGGTAACGCAGCAGGCGCGACATTTCGGATGCAGACTCAAGCTCGGGGTTTACAGCAAAGTCGAGCCCCATCATATCAAGCATCAAAATGAACTGGCGCGAGTACTCGGGGTCGCGGATTCTCGCAACCGTGCGTTTTACTCCGAGCTTTTTAGCGATAAGACAGCAAAGCATATTCATCTCATCGCTTCCCGTTGTTGCTATAAGCACGTCGGCTTTGCTTACGCCCGCATCGTTCTGTACGGTTATATTAACACCGTTTCCCATAACGCCGTTGATATCGTAACTGTTTACTGCATCCTCGACTGTCTTTGGGTTGGAATCTACTATCGTTACTGCGTTTCCGTCATTTGAAAGGCAGGCGGCAAGGTAAAGACCGATCTTTCCCGCACCTATTATAACTATCTTCATTGTGTCTCCTTTTAAGAAAACAATCCGAATAATGTACATAGTTTAGCATAGTTTTTCGTATAAATCAAGGAAAAGGGGAAAAAGCTTAGTGTTGGTTAAAAAAATTTAATGTTTCTGAAAAAAACACTTGACATTTTGATATCTTTGTGTTAGAATAATCTGCGTTGCCGGACAGACAGTTCGATATGCTGGTGTAGCTCAGTTGGTAGAGCAGCTGATTTGTAATC
>JAZQFL010000165.1:0-8406 GCA_045539485.1 Eubacteriales bacterium | reverse complement strand
AAGCACATCGCCCACCAGCAAGGCTTGTCTATCGGTAACATGGTCGGGAATCTTATTCAGCCCCTGATCCGCAAACGGTATGCGAACGTACTCAGCCTGACCGCCGTCAATACGGCACCCGAGCGCCCAACCGCCGTTTTTGTCGGTACAGTTGTTGACAAAGCCCTTCTTGCAGAAGAAGCACTCGCCGCAGAATGTCTCCACATTGACCGTGACTCTGTCACCCGGCTTTATGTGTGTGACTGCCGAGCCGACCGCTTCCACAATGCCGACCATTTCGTGACCGACTGTGATTCCTTCAACCGCTCTCGGCACACTGCCGTGCTTGATGTGCAGGTCGCTTGAGCAGATGCTTGCAAGAGTCACTCTTACGATAGCATCACGCTCGTGCTGTATTATCGGCTTGGGCTTTTCCAGAAATCCGAAATTTCCTTTTGAAATGTATGTGTAAGTGAGCATAGCTATTCTCCATATTGACTTTGTAATTTAATTATAGCACGCAGCGTTTCGCGCTTCAATACGTTTTTGCTTTGTTTTTTCACTCAACCCACGTTTGTTTTTGTCAATGTCCCCTCTATTGAAAACAACCGCCGCTTGTGCTAATATATAGACAACGGAAGCGCTTTCGAAATAATTGAGGGAGTGAATTTATGGCTATAGAAATGATAGGCAAGCAGATCGCACTTTTGCGCAAGGAGAAGGGAATAAAGCAAGAGGAGCTTGCAAATTACGTTGGTGTAAGTGCGCAGGCGGTATCAAAGTGGGAAAACGGCGGAGTTCCGGATACTGATCTTCTTCCAAAGATCGCGGACTTCTTTTCGGTTTCCGTTGATCTTCTGTTTGGCAGAAGCGTTACGGATTACAGAGATCTTCAATCTGCATTGATGGAAAAGATTGGCGAGACTCCTCGGGAAGAGCGCTTTAAGCTTGTTTTTAACTATTGCTGGGATATGGAGCGTGCGCTTATGCCGCACGGTCATACGGCAGAAAAGTGCAGCATTGAAGAATATGAAAAAGGCATTGGCGCGAATTCTCAGCACTATTCATCAATAATGCAGGATGACGGCTTTACCCTTATGGGAATTGCAAACCGCCTGCAGTATTTTTTGATAGTTCCCGACCCCAAGGACACGGATATCGCTTTTTTCAAAGGGATAGATTATCCGTCGTTATTCAAGGACCTTTCCGATAAGGATTTTTGGGAGACCTGTCTGTTTTTGAATAAGCGCGACCACAAAAAAGCCTTTACTCCAATGTTACTTGTGAAAAACCCGGGAGTCGAATCGGAAAAAGCAAACGAAATACTGAAAACGCTCAAAAAATACAGAATGGTCTATTCAACCCAAATTGAAATGGATGACGAGCTGCAAACGGTATATCACTTCAGCCCGACGCCTTCTTTTATCGCGCTTCTTATCTTTGCGAGGGAGATAATAGACAAGCCGGAGGTATTCGCCTACTATTCGGGCGGAAGAAGAAAACCGTATTTGAAATAAAATCTGCTGTTTTTTGACTAAAAATAGCGCCAAAGCGCGTAATGGCTTGAATTTTCGCGGAAATTGTGCTACAATTGTGAGGTCATACATTTGCAGGAGGCACAATTTGAATGTCAACATCAATGTCAGAGCATGACGCCAAGCTCAGCCAACGGCTTATATACCTTTATCCGTTATTTATCAGTCTCTTTTTTCTTGCCGCAACTCCGATTGCCGTTATTTATACAAAGGAATGGAATTTTTTTGAAAATCTGCTTCGAATTTTAACTTCGCCAAGCAAGCTCGTAACCGATTATTTTGCTCTCGGAGGCTTGGGGAGCACGCTGTTTAATGCGGCAATTTGCGGACTTTTTGCAAACCTTATAACTTTCATAAGCCGAGCAAAGCCCAACGCAACCATACTTGCGGGCTACATGCTTATCGTTGCGCATTGCTTCTACGGTCTGAACTTTTTAAATATGTGGCCGTCATTCTTTGGCATCATTCTTTATTGCGGAGTGATGAAAAAGAAGGTAAGCGAAAACATACATATCGCATTTTTCTCGACCGCTCTGGCGCCTTTTGTCAGCGAGCTGTTCTTCCGATATTCTATCGGTAAATACGATGCATCGGTTATGAGAGTTAATTGGGTCGGTGTTGTACTCGCGCTTGTGTGCGGACTTGCCATCGGCTTTGTTATCCCCGCACTGCTTCCCGGCACTACGGCTATGCACCGCGGATATAATCTTTATAAAGCAGGGCTTGCTATCGGTATCCTGGGCATATTTATCAATGCATTTATGTACAGCACGCTCGGAGTCGATGAGCCTGCAAGCTTGGTCGTAGTCAACGAAGCTTATTATGTTCGTCCTTACGGCTATCGCGGATTTATGAACATTTTCTTTCTGATCCTGTTCGCCGTTACGTTTGCAGTCGGTTTTATTCTTAATAAAAGAAGCCTTCGCGGTTATCGCTCGCTTTTGCACTGTACGGGCCGCGGTACGGATTTTACCGATAAATTCGGAATGCCGCTTTGCATGATAAACATTTCAATATACGGTTTTGCCATTCTTGCTTATCTGAATATCGTTTTTGTTCTCCCCGAGCTTTGGCATCAGCTTCCGGACGGTGTCGGCTTCACAGGGGCTACTGCAGGTGTCGTATTTGCCGCCCTTACCTTTGCGGCGGACGGACAGCATCCGAGAAACGTATTTCCCATTGCAGTCGGCTACATTGCGTTGTTTGCGATCGTGATCGTTATCTGCCTTGTTTCGGGTGTTGATATTCCTTGGACGCTTTCAACTCAGGCATACATAAACGGTCTCGCTTTCGCTACGGGTCTTTGCCAATTTTCGGGTAAGTACGGTTTCCGTTACGGAGTTCTTGCCGGTCTTATGAGTGCTATAATATGCGCTGTTACCGCAAGAATGCACGGAGGCTTTGTTCTCTATAACGGAGGCTTCAACGCAGGCCTTACCGCTCTCGTGCTTATCCCGATACTTGATTTCTATCAGGTAAAGACTATGCGTGATGATGACGTATAAATTCAAGCTCATATTAGATTTATTGCGGCAATATTATGATATTTGATTCCAAATGATAGAAAATCTTGACAAGGCTCGGCGGCCTATGTAAGATATGAAGCACAGTAAAAAAATATTGGAGATATTGGTGTGTTTTTGAACGATAAAGAAGAAGCGGTGATCGGTGCTTTTTTAAGCAATGCCGATGAGTACGAATTTGATGATATGGAGCTTACGTGGGATAACTGCAGCAAGATCATCGCTAACTATGTTTCTAATTATGAGGACAGCAACGATAAGAAAAAGGGCACCGAAGGATACGAAGAGTACACAACTTTTGTTTTCGATGCTATAGAGGTTATAGGCGAGCCGCCTGTTACTATTTCCGAGCAAGACGGTTTTTGCCTCAATTATCACAATTTTCCCAGCCTGATTACGGTGGACGGAAATAAGATCAACTAATCAAAAGCAGTCACACTCAAGGGAGCGTGACTGCTTTTAATTAGTTAAGGCTTATAACCGTTAATTATCTCTATAATATCCTGTTTGTAAATATTTGAGCCGAGAACATCGCCGTTTGGGTCGAAGGAAATGCAACGTACGTCATGCGGATCTTCAACGTACGGGTTTTCGGGTACAGTATCGGTGAAGTATTCCGCAAGGTATTTGAGCGCGTTTCCTTCGGGGAACACGACGTTGCCTTCGTTTTGGTCTATTTCAAGATCGCTAAAGGCGGCGAGTATCTCGCGGGTCATTTTGTTGTACGGATTTTTGTCCTCTCGGCTTACAAGCCAAGCGGGTTGAAGCAGGATAGGCAAACCGCATTTCTTTGCCTCTGAGGCGAAAATTTTGACGGTGTCAAGCGGAATAGTCTCCTGATGGAATGCATCGACGGATAAAAGCAGGTCGTTAACACCGCAATCTGCAAGGCGTTTTGTAACGTCGCGTATCTTTTCTGCATCTTTTGTAAAGAATCCGTTTGTTATAAGCTGGCGTTTGGGTACTTGCGCGCTTCGCGCGGCGGACATTACCGCATAAACCGCCTCGGGGCAGAGAAGAGGCTCGCCCCCGAAAGCCATCACGGTCTTTACTTTATATTCCGCGGTTATCTTTTTAACCGCATCGGCGGCAACGGCAGGGTCGATGCAAATGCCGTTTACGCTGTGCCCGCCCTCCGAGCAGTGTTTGCATCTTCCCGTACACGCATAGGTAATTACGAATTCGATCTTCGACAGGTTCTTTAAATATTTGTTCATTTATTTCTTTTCGATCACGCAAGCGCACATTTTTACGAACATTTCCTTGATGAGTGGAGTTTTTGCAAACAGTTTAAAATAGCTTCTCAGCGGTATCTCGTTATACCAATAGATATCCAGATTCATTTTTTTTGCCAATGAGCGGAATTTGCGGATGGTCATCTTGTTGAGGTAGCTGATATATTCGTTGCCTTTTTCATCAGTGCTGAAACGGAGCGAGAGGCGTTCCTTTTCATCGGGCAGACCCTTTACCAGATCCTTATATGCGGCAATCAGTGTCTTCTGGGTGAACAGCATGTGCACCCAAGGAATGCCGATAACGTCGCTCATATGGATGCCTGTGGGGTGAAAATACGGCGGGAAGTTGATGTACAATCTTCCGCCCTGCTTTAGCACGCGCAAAGCTTCCTTTATTGCTTTTTCGGGGTCATATATGTGCTCCATAAAATCGTTCATTATCACTACGTCAAAGGTGTTGTCATCAACCGGTAAATTGAGAGCATCACCAAGAATGAAAGTAAAACGGTCGGAAAACCCGAGCTTTTCGGCAAAGGCCTCGGCTTCTTCCTTGTAATGGGGCACTATGTCAACTCCAACGACCTCTTTGGCACCGATAGAGAGATAGTAAAGGCTTTTGCCGGACGCACCGCACCCCATGTCAAGCACTTTTTTGCCCTCTAAAATATCCGCAGTGGTAAATTTAGGCGCAAAGCATTCCACGGTCTTGTTGCCCCATTTATATTGCCATTCGGCATAGCTCATTTTGCCTTCGTTTTGCAGATTGAAGGGATGCTCAACAGCAGGAAAGAGCTTGTTTAAAGCTTTAAGAAATTTCACACTTGCACTCATTTCGGTACTCCTGATAGTTAATCGGTTTCTTAAGCTACATTCTATCACGGTTTTATGCTAACTTCAATATGAATCGGATAAGAATTTTGTTGACAAAGCTCGTGTTTTGTAATAAAATCTATCCAGTACGGATATTGGAAGGTAGTGTTATGGCAAAGCTTTATTTTAAATACGGTGCGATGGGCTCCTCAAAGACCGCCAACGCGTTGATAACCAAGTTTAATTACGAGGAACGCGGAATGAAGGTTTGGCTGATAAAGCCCTCTCTTGACACGCGCGACGGGGCTGATGCCGTAACATCCCGCGTGGGTCTTACCGCAAAGGCTTATGCTGTTTCGGCAGATACTGATATTTTTGAAGAGTTTTCAAAAATGACGGGATATCACGTTATAATTGCGGATGAATGTCAGTTTTTTGCAGAAAAACAGATAGACGGACTCCGCAGAATAGTTGATAAATACGACGTGCCGGTGCTGTGCTTCGGTCTTCGCACGGACTTTCTCACGCACTTTTTTGAGGGCAGCCGCAGACTTATGGAGGTGGCCGACTCAATTTCTGAGATCAAGACCATCTGCTCCTGCGGAAAAAAAGCCGTTGTGAATGCGCGTATAGACTCAGAAGGAAAGATAGTTACCGAGGGCGGACAGATACTTCTCGGCGGAAACGATTCATACGTTGCAATGTGCCACAGCTGTTGGCGGAACGCGATAGATGAGAAGAATAGCTTGCGATGAAAAATGCAGGTTGATCTTGAAAAAAATTCAAAAAACAGTATTGACATTGCCGTTTTGTTGTGATACAATGCAGTACATCAAACGCAGTGATGCGGAATAGTAAGTAGATTTCTTCGCCTGGGAAGAGATGCCGGTTGGTGCGAGGCATTGGAAAGGGTCTGCCGAACTCACCGCGGAGCGGCTGCCGTGAACCAAGTAGGGGCAGACGGGAACTCCCGTTACAGAGTGAGATGTGATAGCATCAGAGGGCATCCGTGAGGATGAAGAAGAGTGGTACCGCGGAAATGTTACTTTATAACGTTTTCGTCTCTTTGGATCGACAAGGAGACGAAAGCGTTTTTTTTGTTGATATTCGCCCTAATACCGAATTATTTAAGGAGCATCAAAATGAGAAAGATCTATGTTTCGGACATTACGTTGAAAACACTTGCGGAGGACAGAACCGTTGCCCTGTTATTCCGTGAAAAGACCGCAATAGCGGCATGCGCTGATTCAATAGGCGTTGACGCTGTTGAGCTGGCGCCCGTAAAGAGCCTTCGTGAGGACACTATCATTTATAAAACTATTGCAAAGAATGTTTCCAATGCGGTCGTTGCAATTCCCGTTGGTTCCGATGTTGAGGGGGTAAACAACGCATGGGAGTGTGTTAAAGAAGCAAAGCATCCCCGCCTGCAGATAGAAATGCCCACCTCCACTGTCCAGATGGAATACATTTATCATGTTAAGGGCGAAAAAATGCTCGTCAAGATCGCAGAGCTTGTCAAAGCTGCAAGAGAGCTTTGCGAGGACGTAGAGTTTTCCGCGCTTGACGCAACAAGGGCAGATGAAGATTTTGTCGTTGCCGCGGCAAAGGAAGCGGTTGCAAACGGTGCTTCTTGTGTAACCATCTGCGATGATGCGGGTGTTTTTATGCCAGACCAGATAGCCGCGCTTGCCGCTAAGATCAAGGCGGAGATAAACGTTCCTGTGTTTGTACGCGTTTCCAATGCTATCAGTATGGCTGTTGCCTGTGCTGTTTCTGCCGCTTCTGCGGGAGTTGACGGCTTTAAAGCCGCTATGTCGGGAAAGGATGTGCTCTGTACCGGTGATATAGCTAATGCAATGAAGGTTTGCGGCCCGACGCTCGGAATTTATACCGATCTTAACAACACCAAGCTTCACGCAAGCATTGACGACATGCTTGCAAGCATAAACCACGAAGCATACGAGGATGCTTCCGCTGTAAGCGAAAAGAAAAAGATCCTGCTTGACAGCGCAAGCACTATTGCTCAAGTGTCTCAGGCGGCTGCTATTCTCGGTTATGACCTTTCCGAGGTTGATTGCGGAAACGTGCACAAGGCACTTATGCAGGTTTGCGAGAAAAAGGATGCCGTAGGTGCTAAGGAGCTTGAGGCTCTTATAGCCGGCTCCGCTATGCAGGCTCCGTCTACTTATCATCTTGAGAATTACACAACAACCAGCAGTAATGCTACGGGTTCTATGACGCAAATCACTCTCAAGTGCAACGGCGAAATTCTCCACGGTGTAAGCATAGGTGACGGTCCTATCGATTCTGCTTTCCGAGCAATAGAGCAGTGTGTGGGATATCATTATGAGCTTGACGATTTTCAGGTTCAGTCTGTCACCGAGGGTAAAGAGGCTCTCGGTTCCGCGCTTGTCAGACTCCGTAACAACGGAAGGCTCTTTTCCGGTAACGGAATTTCCACTGATATCGTTGCGGCAAGCATCAGAGCATACATTAATGCGCTGAACAAGATAGTTTACGAGGAGGAATGATATGAAGATCGTTTTCTCAACAAAGCATGTTGCACGCCCCTCCTTCCTCGATATTTGCCGCTATGCGTACGATTACGGATTTGCGGGATTTGAGATATACGATGCATTGAGAGAGCGCTCTCGCCACCATGACAGCATTCTGAGACGTGACCGCGTTGCAGATTCAAAAAGGAAGCTTTTTAACCGCAATCTTGCCGTTTCCGCACTTCATTACCCGCACCCTATGAATTCCGTGGCAGCGAGCGGAGATACCGTAGTGCGCTACGTAGATATGGCTGCCGCTGCGGGAATCAGCGATGTTATCGTTCGTGTAGAATCTCAAATTTCCTTTGCAGATCTGGATTCCAAGCTCGGCGAGGCGGTAAAACGTGCAGAACGTTCCGACGTGCGTATACTTTTTGAAACTGTCGGATATCTTGCCAATACAGAGAATATAATCGAGCTCATCAATCACTTTTCTTCCGCTGCTATCGGTGTTTCGTGGAACGTACGCGGAACTTATTTCAGCGCGGGAGAAACCGCAGAAACTACTATAAAGACGCTCGGTGCGTATATTAAGTATGTCCGTCTCGGTGATATGAAGGACGGTAAGACCGTGCTTATCGGTGAAGGTGAGCTTCCCGTTGAAAAACTGATAAATGCACTCTCATCCCTTAATTACGACGGTTTTATCTGTTGTGCATGGAATGAGGAGATAAATGATGCCGACATAGTGCTTACTCATTTTGCAAACTATGTCTCATCCCTCGGCAGAGAAAAAAAGAGTTACGATAAGGTGTATTACAACAGGGAT